>DSDH01000165.1 GCA_011055475.1 Phycisphaerales bacterium
GCCCCGGTCAATCCGTGGTACCCTTGCCCGTGGTTCACGCGGGATTATGGGTTCTTCTCGCCCACGCCGATGAACTGGCTTGAAAACGATAGACTGGACATTGCGAAAGGCTCGGAAATCCACCTCATGTATCGCGTTATTGTGCACCGTGGTGACTCCGTCGCGGCCCGGATTGCCGAACTGCACGCGCGGTACGCAGAGGTCTTTGCTCAACACGGCCACAAGGCCTCGTGGTATGACGTGATTCAGGAGAAGGGCGCCGACCGGCTGCTGCTAAAGCCATTCCTGGAGTCTGCTCGTCTGGGTGCGGCGAAATGACACGTTGAATCCGGGGGTCCGCGGCCGGCCCACGCCGATGAGCTGTAACGGCGAGGCGTCCGGAGGTGCGGGGTCGTTCAGGCCAGGCCGGCCTAATCGCATATCAGCCGTGGATCGCCCCCTTGAGAAGGGGGGTCCTTTTCAACGCACGGCCGGTCATGGCCGGCTCCCGCCCATCGGTCTGAAGACGCGCCGGAACAGTTTCTTCCCCTCTTCCGCTTGCAGTATTGACCCGTTGGATGTAGAGTATGGGGGTATTCTCTTGGGCGGGTCTTGCGGTTTCGCTCCGGCTGTGATGTGGCGACGCTGCTCAACGTTGGGCCACAACGCACCACGAGGATAGGACGGTGCCCCGACCCTGGATTGCGATGAGGCGGCCTTTTGAAGTTGTCGCAGACCTTTTTCTTGTCAGTACTTGGAAGAGTGGCCGAGTGGCTTAAGGCGGCGGTCTTGAAAACCGCAGTGGGGCAACCCACCGGGGGTTCGAATCCCTCCTCTTCCGGTTCAAGCCCAGCGTTGGATCGGGCCGTCAGCAGCGTAGCGGCTCAGTTCCGTTGTGTCTTCATGACCCTCAGTTCCGCGGTGGCGTCAGGAGCATCTCCTCGAGTACGGCGGCCAGTCCCGCTTCCGGCATGCGGTACTCCAGATAGGCATGCTTTGACGCCACGCCGGCGACCCACTGGTTGCTCCCATCCTCCCGGCTCACCGCTTTTCCGTCCGAGACCTCCGCAAAGTAGCCCGACAGCCCCCGCACCGCGTACAGCACGGCGATCAGGTCCCAGCTCGACCGCTCGGTCACGTTGTAGTGCGCAAAAAAGTTCCGATAAAACGCCGGCACCGGGTTCTCCGGCGGGGCCTCGGCCACCAGCCGCCCCCCGGTCATCACGTCCTTGCCCAGCCCCGTGAACATGATCGGACCGGGCCACTCCGTGATGACCTTGTGGGCCGCCGGGCCGTCCATCGTGAAGTTGTATTCGCCCTCGTCCTTGGGCGAGTTGGGCCACCTGCCGCCCATTGCGACGAGTTCTCTGACCTTCCGGGCCACCAGCTCCCGTCCGGTCAGCGGGCTGTGCCGGTCGGGCGGGCTGTCGAGCAGGTTGGCCATGTTGGTCAGCCACCCCACGACGACGATTGTAACGCTCTGGTCGGGCTGGGCCGCCAGGATCCGGCGATACAAGCCGACGGCCTCCGGCGCCCGGGCACAATCGGCCAGATCATGGGGGAAGTCCTCGACGCTGTCGTGATACCACTCCTCCGGGTCAGGACCGGTCCGTGAGCAGCCGATGGGCAGGTCCGGGCGGCCATAGTAGGTATTGATGACATCCAGGGCCGCCGCACACCAGCGGTTGGAGTTCGCGCTCATCGTCGCCAGGATCCGGGTCTCGCCCCGGTCGGCCATGACGTGCAGGATCGCCAGGGCCCCGGCGTCGTCCACGTCCGTCCCGATGTCCGTGTCGAAGATGATGGCCGGCCGCCGGGCCTCCGACGATGCCGTCCTCTGGCAGCCCATCGGCAGCAGGCCCGCCAGGACTACCGCCAGAATCGTTGAAATCCGCCGAATCACGTCTGTGTGAGCCACCATGATGTATCCTTACCTGTCAGGGGACCTCTGGTCGTCCCTGTTCCCTTCCGCCCGTCCGACCCGCCGCAGCAGACCGGGACGGCAATGCCGCCAAGGCCGACAGCCCAGCGACCAGGGCGACCGCCCAGGATTCTACCCGTCGCGCATGCAGACAAAGAAAGCGGTCCCAGAGAAATGGATCTGGCTCATGTCCGTGGCGGCATAGGTATTGCAGTAGGGTTCAGTATGATCCGCGTCATCGACAGCGTACACGGCGCCATCCACCACAGTGATCAGACGGGAGCCCAGGACGCTGTTGAGGAACTCACAATACTGGCCGTTGGTCACCTCATACTTGCTCATGTAGCCGGTAAAGCCCTCGTGACCCTCCACGCCCCGATCGTCCACGTACACCCATTGCATCCCGGCAGGGCCCCCGGAAATGCCGTCGCCGGTCAACCATTGATTCGCGAACTGGGCAAAGTTCTGTAGATCCACGAAGCAGTCCCCCGTCAGATCGGCCGGGGGACACGCTGCGAGGGTCGGCGAAGAGGCGCACGGAACCAGTAAGGCGAACGCGAAAAGACATGCACGGAATGTCATCGTCAACTCCTCCCTTGGCCTCGATCTCCTTGTCCATCGAACGTGTACCGGAGATGATGCAGCATACTATACCATCTCAGTGTACCCGAAATCACGTCCCCACGCAAACCCTGGTTCACGAAAAGGGGCAGGCCACTTTGACTTGCAATGAGGCCGGGCCGGAGGGGCTCGGCGGGGCCTTTGCGACCGGGCCAGGATCAGCGGCAACCCCTCCAAACGACGGGTCGACCTCACCAGGGTCAGTCGCAGGCCAAGACCATTCCGCTCGTTCTTGAAGCTGCCAGAAGTATGGCCCCTTTGTGTCGGCAGGGGTCGTGATTCCTTCACAGGCCATCCCAAAGGGGGGAGTTCGGTTCTTGCCAGCGGGCCAGGCATGACCTACAGTGGGTGGCATGTAGGTCGAGGACCAAATCGTTCGGGCGTTTATCTCTCGTGGTGTTGAATTCGTGGGAGGGATTATGAATCGTCGCACATTTCTGGCTGCCGGAGTCGGAGGGCTGACGTGGTCGGCCCTGAATCGAGGATTGTGGGTCCATGCGGCCACCGCCGCCGGCCAGATTCAGAGAGGCGAGATGGCCGGATACCTCCTCGTCCCCACCGAGCGGGTCCCGGAGACGTATAACGCGGGGTTCTCGATGTACGTGGCGGCCTGGCCTTTGCTGGAAGAGTATCCGGGGAATCGTTTTCAGACAGGCCTGTTCGGCACCTGGATGCACGCCCAGAATGATCGGGCCAAGCCCGTTGAGAGGATGTACTCCGATATCGAAGGGGGCCTGGGCTGGTGGCGCGACACGCGGTTCGCCACGGAGACGCCGAAGTTCATCATGGGTGGGGTGGCTCTGAACTTCTCCGCATGGGCGAACGGCCCCGGGGCCGGCAAGGGAAGGGACTGGAGCAGGCCGCAAGGCAAGTACGGCGTGGCACAACTGAGCCCGTGGGTGCTGTGGCCCCCGGACGGCTTGAATCTGAAGCAAGGCACCTGCGGTCAACTGTTCGGCTACGGGTACCTGCCGCTTCCGCTGACCGAGCCGAAATCCACCACGGCCGGCAAGAACGTGCCCACCGGCAACCACTGCTGGACCCTGTTCCTGAACACGGGCAACTTTAAGGGGCCGGTGGCGTTCTTCACACCTTATTTCTGGTCCCGGCCATCCGTGGAGGACCCTCGTCTGGCGGGCATGTTTCTGGACAGCCGTCCGGCCGACCCCAACCGAGCCCTACAGATGGAAACCCAGTACGTCCCCGGCGCCCAGTCTGTGGACGCCAAGGGGGATACGTACGGCCGCGTCGCTGCCACCTCGTTTCCCAGAGGCCCCGAGGGTGATTCGATCGTCGTGCACCGTGTGACCTCCTACACCAAACAGGCGCTCTGGGATGCCGTCGAGGTCTGGTTTCGGGGCGGGCCCGCGGCCAGTGGTGTGATTGACTCCTCGGCCACCGTTTTGCACAGGTTCCCAGGACGCGGAGGAGCTACCTGGAAGATGTATCCGGAAGGGATTGCGCGCGAAGAGAGAATGCCCATTCCCTGGAGTTCCTTTGCCACACCCATGGCCCCTGATCCGTTCAGCTTCGGGTACCGGTGGAGCGACGCCTTGGTCACGAAGAAGAACACCCCGGATGGCCCGCTGGTAACGCTGCCTGAGTACTATCGCCTCGTCACGGAGGAGGGCAAGCAGCCGCGCTGGGTGGCCGTGCCGCCGACCGATGTTCCAGCCGAAACCGGGCTGGCCGAGGCGCGGTTTGGCCGGCCTGACACCGGTCCACCCGAGCCCTACGTTACGCCGGACGATCCGGAGAGCTGCTGGAAGAAGCCCGGGCCGGTGGCGGGCCCCTTCCAAGCCCGTCCGGGGGACGGCAGTGTCGTGACCTACTACTGGTATCGATTTGCCGATCAGCCCGCATTGCTCAACGCCGACCTGACGGATGACGAGCGAGAGAGGCTTCAGACGCGCGTGGAGGAATTGCACCGGCACTGGAAGAAGGATGGGGACTACTTGTCGCCGCCGAGGGTTGGAACGCTGGCGGATATCGACCCGGCCTTGATTGTCACACCGCCGCCGGGCCTGGAGATAGGCTACGTGCCCATCGCCACGCGACAGGCCGCGGAGGAAGAGGCAAGGAATCCATGAGCCTCCGCCGCGTTTGTACTTTGCACGGTCGCCATGCCGCGAGGCTCTGATTAGCAGTCGTTGAAAAACGTACGAGCCGAAGAAACGGGTCCTTGTTGTCATTCCCCCGAAGGTCGACGACGCACCATGGCGGGCGGGAATCCACGCTGTGCGGGCAGAGACATACCATACGCTGAGCGTGGACCCCGGATCAAGTCCGGGGGTGATACGTTTTCAACAGGCTGCTATTGATCTTTCCGGCCGGCACTGAGCACGGCGAAAAAGGCTTCCTTGGGCCGGTAGTCCCGATCGAACAGGAGGGGAGATCCCCCAATCCAGGAGGCTCCATCGTAAATGCCCCAGAACGTGACGCGCGTGATGTCCTTTCTGTGCTTGAGAAGGACGGAGAAGATCTCTGCGTACTTCTGCGCGAGTCTTCTTTGGGTTTCGGCGGCGTCGGCATTCGCATCCTGAGTACTCCGCCGGTTGATCCGGCCGATATCGGCACCGCGATACCCGCGGGTCTGCGTACGGATGTCCAACTCGGTAATCATCACCTTGACGCCGGCAGCCGCCAGACTCGTGATGGCGTACTCGAGGCCTTCGACGCTTGGATGTTCCAGACTGGCATGCAGTTGAATGCCAACGCCGTCGATACGGACCCCTTTGGACTGGAGGTGCTTGACCAGCGCGACGGCCCCGTCGCACTTGGCCTTCGACGACTCGAGACCATAGTCATTGTAGTACAATTCGGCCTCGGGGTCCGCCTCGTGGGCCCACCGGAAGGCGCTCTCGATAAAGTCGTACTTCTTGTCCTCGGCGCCTTCGCCGATGATTCGCAGCCATGGGCTGGCGCGCAGCGTGCCGTTCTCGTTGAGGGCTTCATTGACCACGTCCCAACCTTTGATACGGCCTTTGTAGCGGCCGACAACGGTCATGATATGGTCTTTCATGCGGGCCAGAAGGACCTCTCGTGTCAGAGCGTTTCCCGACTCGTCGCGAAACAACCACCGTGGAACCTGGCTGTGCCAGACGAGGCAATGGCCGATCGGCGCCATCTCGTTCCGCTCGCAGAACGCCACGAAACTGTCCGCCACATCCCAAGCGTACCGGCCGGGCCAGGGATTGAGAGACTGCCACTTCATGGCGTTCTCCGCGGTGGCCGTGTTGAAGTGTTTCTCGGCGATGGCGGCCGCCCCGGGGTCGTGTCCCGTTACCACCCTTCGATTCAAGGCCCCACCGATCAGGAAGTGGTCCTTGAACACATCCTTCAACGCAGGCACGTCCTTTTCGGCCGCCGATGCAAGCGCGCCGGCCACAAGGACCGCCAGGCTCACGACCGTCGTGGTTCGCCCTGTTCTCACTGTCTACTCCGTTGTACCGTGTCTACTCAGCGAAGATCTCAATGCCGTTGATCGCCGGGTTTTCGATGTTCGGCGTAAAGGTAATTCTCAGTGTGCCGTCGGTCACGGCCACCCCCTTGTACTCGCGCTGAATCGCCTTGTACATCCCGCCGGCCTCTTTGAAGATGTCGAAATCCTTCTCCGGCTTCTGTCCCTGGACGGCAAACGAATACACCCGCTGGCCGACGCCGGTGATACCCGTGAAGCACTCGGCAAAATGCAGGCGAACGGTGTACCTACCGTTGGGAAGATTGAACTCATAGGCGCTCATGCTGTACCGCTCGGTCCGGAAGATCTGCGGGAACGCGACGTTCGGAACCTCAAACTCCTCGGTCCGTTCCACCGTCATGCCATCCGGCGGGGTCAGTGACGCGCCGGGGGCTTTGACCTCATCGGGCAGCCAGAGGTTGCCATCCTTGTCGGTGTACGGCTGATAGGCCCCACACGCCACACGGATCACCAGCTTGTCCGAGGCCGGAGCCGCCGTAGGTCTGGGACTCGCCGCAGGTGTGGGCAGTTTGGGCGGAGCGGCCTTGAAGAGGTGTTGGGCGAAAAGATACAGGTTGTTGGCCCATTCGGTCGCGTCGTGACCGTTGGAATCCACGTGCCAGATGTGAGGGACGTTATTCTCTTGCAGGTAGTCATGGACACCCCGGCTGATGCGCATCAGGCCATCCTTGTTGCCGCAACCCAGCCATAGAAGCTTGAGTTTCTCCCTGGCGGCCTTGGGATCCGGTACGAGATCGGCGGGAGCCTTGGTGTTCGGGGCCGATGAGAACCCTCCAACCCAGGCGAAAACGTCGAGATGACCGAGGCCGAAGTTCAAGGCCTGACCGCCGCCCATCGACAGGCCCGCCAGAGCCCGATGCTCACGGTCACCGTAGACAGAATACCGGGCCTCGATGGCGGGAATCACGTCATTGAGCAGATCGCCTTCAAACGCGGCGAAGGCCGGCGCGGTGGCAAAGACGTTGCCTTCGGCCCGGTCATTCTTCTGGGCCCGGCCATTGGGCATGACCACGATCATCGGCTCAATCCGGCCCTCGGCCAGCAGGTTGTCGAGGATGTTCTCCGGGCGGCAGAGACGCTGCCATTCCGTCTCATCCCCGCCGATACCGTGCAGGAGGTAAAGGACCGGGTATTTGCGGTCGGTCGAATAGCCGGGCGGCGTGTAGACGAGCATCTTTCGACGGGTTCCGACCGTCTTTGAGTCATATTCGACCATCGTCAGTTCGCCGTGGGGGACATCCTCACGTCGGGCATTGAACCCGGCGGGTGGATCGGAAAAGGCGGGTTTGTCGTCCGGTCCCAGCTCGATCGCAGCGCCGAATCCGCCTCGTTCGCCGTCTCTGCGGCCACCCGGTGGAGTCAAGTCGCCGCGCTGGGGCCGGGTCGGCTCGGCAGACCCAGTAACGGAAGCGGCGGCACCCTCGTTGAACAGCAGTGGGGCAAACTCGCGCAGGCTTCGCCGCCAGCTCTGGAACTCGTGGGCCGTGTCCGGCGAGA
>DSDH01000489.1 GCA_011055475.1 Phycisphaerales bacterium
CGATAACCCCCTGCCAGCGGGTGGTCGGCACATCGGGTCTGTAGTCGGCCTGAAACGCGATCCGGTCGTAACGCTTCGAGCGATCCGTCTTGAAATGCACAAAGACGGTACAATCCTTCGGGGCCGGTTGCTGGGCGGTCCACTCCAGCGGCATACGGAACCGCCGCCCGCCCAGGTGCTCCACCGCCTTGACCGCCGGGCTGATGGGCAGTCGGTTGTCCGGCGCAAAGCCCCGCCCACTGGCGTAACGCGTGCGGCCATGGCGGCTTTGCCCGACGACGACGCCATCGATCCGCTCGATGCTTGATTCGATGGGGCCGTTGACCGCGTAGTACCCATATTGCGGCAGGACCTTGCCCGCCACGGCCCAGTCCGCCTCGCCCCGGTTCACACATACAATCGCTCCACCGGCCCACCGGACCTGTTGGCGGTGGATGTCGTTATCGACAAACCGCACCTCGGCGATGGTGTCCGTGGCGATGCTCCGGATGAAATCCTGCGCCAGCCAATACTTGCGGATCGCCCCCCGGCCAAAGCCGCCCCGGTCGATCATCAGGGCGTGACCGAGCAGGATTTCATCGCTGATGTAGTCATCGCTCTCGATGCCATGCTCCGTTCGCCCGCGGCCACCCTCATACCGGCCGGGATAGCCGACCCCATGCAGGCTGAACTTGTCGTGCAGGACGACGTCGTACCAGGGTGTCCGTTGCCAGTCCTTGCACCGAATGTGCAGGTTGAACCGCCGCGGCTCCGGTGACAGGCACAGATGCTGGCAGTCCGCCCCATCCAGGACGCCGACGAGCTGGTCGTCGCCGGCCTCGGAGGTCGTGATCGCCCCGCCCAGATAGTCCTGTATCCAGCGGAAGGCCCGGCCCCAGTGCTCCCGTGTCTCCAGGAACGAATGGAACCGCCCCTGCCGGTCGTAGAAATCGAACATGTCGATGGACGTAAACACGTCGATGAAATAGTGCGTTGGCCGCAGGCTCGGGCCGATCAGTTCCAGGTTGCGTCGCACGAACGGCATCATGTGGTCCGGCCGAAAGCGATAGCTCTGCGCATCACGGCCGGTGTTCAGCCACGCCTTGATCGGGTCGCCCGATTCGGTGAAGCAGATGTGCTCGTAGCTGTAATCGGTCGCGTCCGGGTAGAAGTCGATGTAGTTGTCGTGCAGCCCCCAGGGGATGCCCGCCGCGCGGCAAATCTCGCCCAGCCGCTGCATGTCCTCGACCGTCCCCAAATCCGGGTTCGGCGGGTAGATGTCCGGCAGGCGATAGTCATAGCCCCACCGCTGCCAGACGTGCAGCGTCAACATCGAATCCGTCAGGCCGTAGTCGATCATCCGCTGCATGATCCGGGCGTTCTCGGCATACGAGCCGCCCCAGATGTCGAACACGAACCGTCCGGCCTTCTTCGTAAAGCCGGGGCTGGGCTCGCGGTCGTCGATGGCCCGATACCGCCGTGCGGCGTCGAACGCCCCGTCGGTCGCGGGCACGAACGTCAACGTTGCATCCATGTGCGTATGCAGCGTGTACGCCCGTGTCGCCGGGTCCACCTGCAGGTAGTCCGGCGGATTGTCCACCGCCATCAGCAGCGAAAGGCCCTTTTCGAAGTCAAACCCCACGTGGCTCGTGGACAGATTGTGCCCCCCGTAGCCCGCACGAAACACCTGGGGCTCCTCGATCACATAGCCGTGCCCGTAGTACACCCGCATGGCCTTCTGGTCCATCGGGCCGGCGGCGATATCCGTGATCCGCCGTGGGCACCGCACCGCCACCTGCAAACCCGGCCCGCGGGACTTCAGCTCGACCGTCAATTCAAACGGGCCCGTCTCGTCCTCGAGATCGTGCACGATCCGCACGCCTCCGCCCGGTAGTTCCTCCGTGCGGACATCAAGCACGGGCGAGGCTACGGTCCCCGCTCCCACGCGTCGACCCAACACGGAAACCACGATGCCTTCCATCATCACGCCCTGCCCGCCGGGCCCCTTTATGGCAATGGCCGCATCGGTCACGCCCCCCGGCCCCGGCACCACCGTCGCAGAATACTCATCCGCCAGGCCCAGGCGAATCCCCTCGCCCCGCAACGCCTGCTGCCTTCGCCGCTCCCAGTCGGCCTGCAACTGCTCTTTCGATGGCATTTCCCCCGCCACGATCACGGGATCGCCCCAGAAGGATGAATCGCACGTCGTATCGTTCTTTGGTCCGGGGTGGCTCTCCAGGCGAAGCCGTATATCCTGCCCGGCATACCTGCTCAAGTCCACCGTGCCCGGCACCCAGATCTTGCTGTCCGTGTGCCGCTCAAACACCTTCTGTCCATCTACCCACACGCGAAACGTCACACCATCGCTGGGCGGCTCACTTTCCGTATGGTCGCGGATCGCGTTGGCAAACGACAACACAATCGGCCCAGCCTTGGGCAACTGGAGCAGGTACTCCGCGAACACCGTCCCGGGCCCGCCATACCACGCCGGGTGCATATTAATCGACTGCTTCGTCCCACCCCGGTCCACCGGATGCACGGAAAACGAGGCTCGACTCGGCTCGGCCGATCCCGTCCAGCCCGGCGGCATCATGACCAGCGGCTGGTCGAAATACCGCCACCCTACCCGGTGCGTTCTGAGCGCCGTCAATGCCACCACCCCCCGCTGCGGCACGCTCGTTACCTCATCCACCTCCTTTGCCGGACGCGGCGGCGGCGGGAAACGGCACTCAAACACCTGTACGGCATGGGCCCTGTAATCCCGCCCCCCATGTGTGAAGCGGGCATACACGTGCACCGGGTACAGGGCCGAGTGCGCACCGGGGCCGGCGGCAATGCGAAACATAGCCTGATCCGACTGCCCGGCCGGGACCTTCAACGTTCGTGTCGTCGGCCCGACCGCGCGCCATTCATCCACCAGACCGCTCACCTCAAGATGCACCTGGATCGGTTCCTTCGCGCGATTGCCCACCGTGACCTCGACATCGTACGGTGTTTCGTATGCGGTCGCCGGCCCCACGGGGCCGATCTCCATGCGGATGGGGCCTTCGGTCACGATATGCCCGTTGAACGCCCCCGCCCCCGCGACCAGCCCTAGGATGCCACCGGCAATCAGCCACCGTTTCATCTGCTCCGCTCCCTTCGCCACGTGCACGTGCCCCCTGCCGTCATTATCGGCTTATCCCACGATAACAGGCCGCGGCGGAGGATTCACCAGGGCAAACGCATTCTCTGTGGGGAGAGGCTTTTTTGGAATCCTGCCCAGATTTTACTTGTGATTGTTCTGGAGTCTTTTCAGTCTTGTTTCAAGCGTCTGTGGCGGCCGCGCAGGGATACGAAACTCAAGTACCCAGGAGGGACTTCGGCATGACGACCCAAACCCACAGAATCCCCCTTGGTAAACAAAACCATCCACGTGCCCGAGGGTCTACGCTGTCGTCGATCGCCAGGACAGGATGCCCCAGCTATGGGGTCATTACCCCCCACAAGCCGCAAGCACCACAATCACCCTGCAAGGCCGCGGCCCGCCCGCAAGCCACGGTCCTGTGAGATCCACGGTTCACCGATCATGAATCGTACGGCTCTTCGTGCGATCCCAGGCGCTCTACCGGGCGGCGATCAGGCAAGAATGCCCATGAAACGAGTCCACAAGGAAAAGATGACGCTCGCCGCGGCGCCGCTCGCCAGGGGCGCGGCAAGACCGGACCATGGAATGACGGACTGTGTCAGGATAGCTCCGGCCGATTTCGCTGTACGCCGGCGCGCCGATCCGCTAGAGTCGTATCGTTCGGGCGTGACCCGCCATTGGATGCAACCTCGTGAGGGTTCTATGCCGACCATCTGCGACACAGAGAAAAACCAGTCCCACCGGCCGCATCGCGTGGGACATAGCCTGACGTTCTTTCGGGAGTTCGTGCGGCGGCCCAGCTCCATCGGGGCGATCGCGCCGAGCTCACGGCACCTCGCTGAGGCGATGGTCGCACACGCCCGCGCGGCCTCGGCCCGCGTGATCCTGGAGTTCGGCGCCGGGACCGGCTCATTCACGGCGAACCTCCTCCATGCCATGCCACCCGAGGCATGCCTGGTGGCGATCGAGCACAACCCGCGACTGTGCGACGTCCTTCGGCGGCGTTTCCCCGACCTGTGCATTGTGGCCGACTCGGTCGAGCACGCGGGGCGAATCCTGCAAGAGCAGGGCCTGCCGGCGGCCTGCTGCATCGTGTCGGGGCTGCCTTGGGCGTCGTTCGACGAGGACCTGCAGGATCGGCTGCTGGCCGCAACCGTGGACGCCCTCAGGCCGCAGGGCCGCTTTGTCACGTTCACCTATGCCCACAGCCTGCTATTGCCCGTGGCCAAGCGATTCCGCCGCAAGATTGACGGTCTCTTCGCCAACGTCACCACCAGCCGAATCGTCTGGCGCAACCTCCCCCCCGCCCTGGTCTATTGCTGCACAAAAACGTGAGATCGCCCCTTGTTCACGTCCCACGAAGGGCGCACCGCCTTCCCGTCTTGGCGCTTCTTGGCCCGCCTCGGTTCGCAGCGCGGACACACCAACAATATGCCGATCTCCACTTCTTCAGGGGTTATCGTCTTCCCGCATCTTGAACATTGCGCAATGATACGTCCCATGGCATCACCTCCCTTTCATCGCTCACTGAAACACGACAACGTCGACACTTCCACGGCCCTGCTGTTTCTGCGCGTGACCTACCGTGGGTGTGCTCGCGGTGAACCCGAAAAGCCTTCCCAGGACCGGTGATATCCGCCAGACGTGACCCAATTCTCACCGTCGGCCTCGTTGCCCTCGTCTCGCCGGATCGACCGGCTCTGAAAGACACAGGCGGGCACAAGGAACCCAAGGGTCCTGCTGTTCGTGTTCTATCAGTCCGTTGAAAAACGTCCGGGCCACCGAGACAGGCCCTTCTTATCACTCCCGCCCACCTGCGGCGCGTTTCCACTCCGCCAGGAATCCACGCTTTGCGTGCGGAGGGCGCACCACATGTCGAGCGTGGACCCCGGATCAAGCCGGGGGTGACACTTCTTCAACAGCCTGCTATACCACCCCTCAACGCACCTGATCGCTCAGTCCACCAGCCGTTTGCCCGATCCGACGGGACGGCCGTCATCGGTCACGGTGCGAGCCGGACTGCTCGGGAGCAGGCGCGAGTCCAACGCCTCAACGTTGACGAACCCCCGGTCCGCGACAATGGAATGGACGTCCAGATGTGTCTGCCGCTGGAAGTCCGCGAACTGGTCCACGGCGAAAGGCGTCCGCAGATACAGCATCAGCGTGCCGGCCTCCTGCCACCAACAGTTGCGATCCATCGTCAGGCCGCCCACCCTGCCCGCCGAACGCCACCCCGACAAGCCCGAACCCCAGGAACGCAGCCACCAGCCCAGCCGCCGCAATCCACCGCACCATCATCCACACCTCACAGCGCCTGTTCATCAATACCGAAGAACCGATTCTATGCTCTGCGGGGCCCAAAGCCGGCATCGCCACCCTACCGCCCGCCAGTGAACATGTCTGCCGGTATGTAGAGACGATGCCCACTCTCCAGGTCCAGTTCTACGCCCTCGGCAGTCCACGTAGCCTCCGGCTTGCCCAGGAAACTCGCCAGATCCTCGACGGTGTGGAATGAAAAATCGATCCAGTGCCCGTAGTCCGCAGTTCCTGAATCCCTGCCTGCGTAGATGCGGTACTTGCGTCGGGGCGGCAAATGCAGCCAGTCGATATCCCTTTCAACAATCGACAGGCAATACGGTCCCCGGCCATCGTATTGGAGGCTGGAGGGTTGCTGGCACGTGGCGACGACAGTTCCCGAAGGCCAGTGAAGAAGAAGCAGCAGCAAGGCACTGCATACGGCAATACTCCACGTCCAGAACACCACATACAAAAATTTCTTCACCGTCATCTCTTGAAAAACCCGGGTCAGTTGCCAATGGTTGGCGCGTTTGTTCTTGGTGGTGCTTCCTTTGGCCTTGGTTGCTCGTGTCAATCCTGGGAATCGTTCCCAGAGATTATTGTACCCCCAGCCCAGGCGGCGGTCAAACGCGATCCGGTATATTATTCTCATCCGGCACGCTGCAGGGTGGATTTGACCGCCACCGCCGATCCCGGCAAACCATCTCCCCCTGCGGTGCGTACATCTTGCTGTCCGCGGGGGTGTGACGGCCGGCGTGCCCCGTGGTATGATGGCGCCGGCAAGACACCCGCCGCAAGGGGCCGAACGGTGAGCCGAACCCTGAAACGAATCCTGCTGATCCTGGCAGCCACCTGGGCGGCCCTGGCGGTGTCCGCCCTGGTCATCGTGACCTTGTACGTTCAGCAGGATGCCATCCACCTCAAGCCCCACGTCTTGCGGTCGGCGGGCACGCAGGCACCCCTGTACCCCCTGCAATCGGTTGCCGGCCCGGATGAGCCGATCGAGCGGCTCATGGCCGTTCCCGTGCACCTCGATGGCCGGGCCGGCCTGTTCCTCGTGGATACCGGCGCCAGCGCTGTGACCATCTCCCGCCGCTTCGCCCGCGCGATCGGCGTCGAATCGCCCCGGCCGGTCCGCCTTCAGATGCACTTCGGCGTCTCGGAGGTGGAGGTCTTCCGGGCACGGGCCCTGCGAGTCGGCGAGGTCACCTACCGTGATTTCGATGTACTGATCCTGGAGCTTCAGCACATTCAGGACTGGACGCACACGGACCTGGATGGGATTCTCGGCGGCAACGTGCTCAATACCCTGCCCTACGAGCTGGATTTCGCGGCCCGGCGGCTCACGATCGGCCGCGGTGTGGCCGTGCCCACGGACGACGCCGTGCCCCTGACGATCCAGGATGGGCTCATCGTCGCCGAGGCCACGGTCAGCGGCCGGCCAAACCGCTTCATCCTGGATACCGGGGCCAGCAACACCCTCATCCGCTCGGGCGACCTGGACCGACTCTTCGCACCCGAAAAGCCCCCGCTGACCTCCTCGCCCGTCCGCATCGTCGACATCAAACAGGACCAGGTCACCGAGCACCGGGAGGTCGTCCTGCCGGAGGTCCGGCTGGGCAACGCCACGGTCCGCGACCTCAAGGCCGGCCTGTTCGAGCAGAACCTGCTTGGCCAGGACTTCCTCGGCCGGTTCACCCTCCGCGTCGACGCCCCCCGCCGCCGACTGGCCCTGGTCGACCCAGAATCACCAGCCGGCGACCCTTGAGCCCACGTGGTGCGCGTGTTTCTTACGATTTTTCCGGCGTATGGCGGTTGACACGCCCGCCCAGAAGCGTATAATCCCGTGTTCACCTAATCAGGATAATAGCGGAGTTGTATCATGAAATCGTTTATGGCCAAGAAAGAGGACGCCTCGCAGACGTGGCGGCTGGTGGACGCCGACGGCCAGGTGCTGGGCCGGCTGGCCAGCCG
>DSDH01000272.1 GCA_011055475.1 Phycisphaerales bacterium
GACCGGCGGCCCGCGATCGACATCTACGAGGCCCTGGCCCTGACCGTGCCGGGCATCGTCGCCCATGCCTCGGCCCTGAAGGATGGCGAATCGTTGAAGGTGCCCCAGTACCACCGCCCCGGGTAGGATAGTTGTCGATCCTGTGGTGTTGCGGGAATCGTTCAACCTGCGTGCGCCCGCCGGATCATACGACCGGCGTCCTGCCAAAGCTTCGCGGCGCTGACGAAGATGACGAAAAACTCCAGGCGGCCAAGGAGCATGCCGACGATCTGCGCCCAAAGAACGCCTGCCGGAGCCGAGGCCGACGTTATCCCGACCGACAGGCCGACGGTTCCAAGGGCCGAGGCGTACTCAAAGAGGGATTCCTTCAGGCCGTAACCGTGGGCGGCCAGGACCGCCGTGCCCACCGCAAAGGTCGCCAGATACAGGAACACAAACGTTCCGATCTGCCTCAGGCGAGTGTCATTGACGAAGACCTTTCGGTCGGCCTCCCACACCGCGTTTTCCATCACGGCCGTCCGGGGCAACAGGCTGCGGCGCAGCTCCCACACCAGGCTTTTCCACAACAGGTAGATACGGTATTGCTTGATGCCCCCGGCCGTCGAGCACGTGCCCCCGCCGATCAGCATCAGCACAATCAACACCATCCAGCCGAACGAGTTCCAGTCCCCGTAACCGACGGTCGAGAAGCCCGTTGTGGTCAGGGCGGTCACGGCCTGAAAAACCGCCACGCGCACACGCTCACCCAGCGTCGGGTACAGCCCCCGAGCCGTCAGCAGAAACAACAGCGCCGCGCACACCGGTACCAGGACGACCATCACGCGAACCTCGCCGTTGCGTCGGACGGCACGGAACTGGCCTCGCAGCAACAGCCAGGCCGTAACGAAGTTCAAGCTGCCCAGGAGCATCAGTGGAATCGTGACGGCCTCCACGGCCACCGAGTTCCAATGGCCGATGCTTTGCACCCGCGTGGAGAACCCTCCCGTGGACAAGGCGGCGAAGGCATGGTTGACGGCGTCAAACCACGCCATGCCCGCCAAGCGAAGAGCGACCATGCCCACGCCTATATAGCTGCTGTAGATCATCATCACCAGCTTCGCCGACTGACGAACATGCGGCACAAGCTGCTCCCGTCCTTCAGCCACGGACAGGGCCGGTCCCGTCGGGCCGGTGATGGCGGACAGCATGATAATGGCCAATCCCGCGCCGCCGGCCAGTTGCATAATGCTTCGCCACAGCAGAATGAGGTGGCCGGCCTGGGTGACGTCGACCACGGACAGCCCCGTCGTGGTCCAACCACTGACCGCCTCGAAAACCGCCTGCGTGAAGTTCAGCCCCGTCACGTCCATGAAAGGCCAGGCGGAGAACAGACACACGAGAATCCAGCTCAGCAAGACAATCACGCCGCCTTCCTGAACGGACAGCACCACGTGATCTTTCGTTCGAAGCCACCGCCACATCACCAGGCCGGAGGCGCCCATGAGCACAGCCGGGACGACGAAGGACCACGCCTGCGAACGCTCCGCCGGCCATGCGAACAACACCAGCAGGGGCGTAAGCATCAAGCCCGCACAGAGGGCCAGGATCAGCCCTGTATACGAAAGGATCGTCCGGTATCGTTCTCGAAGGTAGCGGGCTTCTCGCAAGGCGACCCCCTTCAGTGCGTCTCGCCGGTGATGGCCCGGATGACCGGGCCATGATTGGCCGGAAGGGTAATCAGGACGATGCGGTCGCCGGGCCGCAGTGTTGTATCACCGCGGGGAACGACGGTCTCGCCGTTCCGCAGGACCACGGCGATGAGGCTGTCGGCCGGCAGCGAAAGCTCGCGCAGCGTCCGGCCCACCACGGGGGAATCCGCCGGCAACTTGAGTTCGGTGATGTTGACCTTGCCTTCCCCCACGGGGATCAGATTGGTGATTTCATCCAGGGCCGTGCGCTGCTCAATCATGCTGACGATGGTTCGCGTGCCTGAGAACGCCGTCACGCCGAGCTTCTGAAAGACCTGCTCGTTGTCGGGATCATTCACCAGAGCTACGGCTCTCGGCACACCGTACTCCATGGAACCAAGTTGGCAGACGGCCAGGTTGTCCTGATCGTTGGGGGTGACGGCCAGAATGGCATCGGCTCCGTGAGCGCCGGCCTCCTCAAGGATGGTTGGATCGCTGCCGTCGCCGCGGATCACCGTGACCTTCAGCCGACGGGCCAACTGCACGCACTCATCCTGGCTGGGATTGATCAGGACCACTTCGTGGCCCTTGGCCAGGAAGGTCCGGCAGAGAAAGTAAACCGGTTTACCGCCTCCGACGATCAAGACCTTCATGCCGAGCCCTCCCCGCCGACGGCTTTCAGAAACATCTCACCCGCGACGGCGGTCGGGCAGATGGTTTCGACGCCGAGACACCGATAGACGGCCTCGCGCCGCGGTTCGAACACGCGGGCCAGCACGCGGGCGACTCCAAACTCGGTCTTGGCCACCTGCGCGACCATGAGGTTGATGTTGTCGGCCCGCGTCGTGGCGATCACCAGGTCGGCTTGGTTCACCTTGGCCTGCTTCAGGACCGCCAGCTCAGTCGCATCGCCCTCGACACGAAAGCCGCTGTACTCCGGCGAGAGATTGCCGAACGCGTGCTCCTCCGCGTCGATCACGACGACGCCGTGCCCGGCTCGGCTGAGTCGGTTCGCCAGGTATGATCCTAATCGGCCACAGCCCACGATCACCACGAAAAGATCCGTCGCCATCTATGACCGGCCCCCTTTTGAAGCCTTCGCCCCACCGAGGTTGATCCCGCTGCCCTGTTCGTGGCGAACCACCACCCTGTCCAGATTCTCCTTGGCCGGTGCGTACGTCGGGTCCAATGCTAAAGCGGCCCGATACTGTTTGAGGGCCTCCAGCCAGTCCCCGCGCATCTCGATCAGCGCGCCCATAAGATTGAGCCCATCGGGCTTGGTCGAATCGGCCGCAATGGCCCGCCTGACGTATTCCTGAGCGGCGTCGAATTCCCGCCGGCCGATGCACCGCTTGGCCAGCTCGATGTGTTCTTCGTAACTCTTGGCCTTTTCGGCTTCGAGGGCGTCCCGGTCGAGGACTTTGGTCACCAGGTCACGAATTTCCTTCGGCGCGAAAGGCTTCTGGATGAAGTCGACCGCCCCGAGTTTCATCGCTTCCGTCGCCGAGTCGATCGTCCCATGGGCGGTGATGATAATGACCTTGATGTCCGGCCGGGCTTTGCGGATGTGCCGCAACACCTCCATGCCGTCCATGCCGGGCATCTTCAGGTCGAGCAGCACCAGTCCGAAGTGCTTTTCGTCGAGCTTGGCCAGGGCTTCTTCGCCATTGACGGCTGTGTCCGTCTCCAGATCCAGCGATTCCAAAGCCTGTGACAAGGTCATCCGAATGTTCTTCTCGTCATCGACAATCAATACGGGTTTGGCTTGCATGGTCGTTCTCCTACGTGTCTTGTGCCACCGGCAGGGTGAACGTGAACGTGCTCCCCTCGCCGGGCGTGGAATCCACCCAGATCGTTCCCTTGTGGGCGCGGACGATCTCCTTACAGATGGCCAGGCCGAGCCCCGTGCCGCCCACGCTCTTATCGCTCTCGACCTGCACAAACTTCTCAAAGATGCGGCTCTGGTATTCGAGCGGAATCCCGTCGCCGTCGTCGGCGACCGACAGATGAATCCATCGCCCGGCGTGCCGACCCGAGATGGCCACGCGGTGGCGGGCGTACCGCAGCGCATTGGCCACCAGGTTGGTCAGCACCCAGGTGATCTTGTTGGCGTCGGCTTCAACGTCGGGCACATGCTCAGGCACGTCCGAAATCAATTCGATGTGCTTCTCCTCGGCCTGCGCGGTGAAGACGCCGACCGCCTTCTCAACCAGAACATGCGGCGGGACCCGGTCAAACTCCATCTGCACTTTGCCGGCCTCAATCTTGGACAGGTCCAGCAGGTCGCTGATCAGGCTCTTGAGACGGGCCAGCTCCTCTCCGGCGGCATCCAGAAGCTGCCGCTGCTTGTCGTCCAGGGTATCGGCCGCCCCTTCCCGGAGCAAATCAATGCTCATGCCGAGGCTCTGGATCGGTGTTTTGAGCTCGTGCGAGGCCGTCATGATGAACTCGCTTTTCATGCGGTCCAGTTCCTTGAGCCGGGTCACGTCGCGGAGCAGGAGCACCACACCCAGCATATCCTCGCCCTTGGAGACCACCGGCGTGACGCTGAACATGAAGTGTCTGGCCGACTCCCCCTCGCCCACCGAGAGAATGTTCTTGCCGTCCTCGACCTCCGGTGGCTCACCGGACGTGGCCGTCTGTTTCATCAGGTCGAAGAGTCGCTCGTCCTTGACGACCTCGAGGACGTGCTTTTCCAAGACGGCCTCGGGATCGACACCCAGAATGCGACCGGCCTGGGGGTTCATGTTGGCCACGCGGAACTCCGCATCCACGACCACCACCCCGTCTTCGATGCTCCGCAGGACGGCATCCCCCTTGCGCTTCTCGGCCACGATCTGCTCGACGTTTATGCGGTGATAGATGCCGAGCTTGTTGGCGGTCGTGTTGAAGCCCTGGGCCAGCCGGGCCAGTTCGTCCGTCCCGGCCGTGGGGACGCGCACCTCGTAATCACCTTCCGCCAAGGCGTCCGTCGCCTCCATCATCCGCCGGATCGGTCGAACAAGCTTGCGGCTCAGCAGCAGGCTGAAGCCCAACCCCAGCCCGATGGCCGCCACGGCCACCCCCCGCCGTCGACCAAATCGCCGTGCGCGCCACGACCTCGGCCCGTCGGCTGGCTTCGAACATCGTATCCTGGTTAATCATCCGCAACCGTACCGCCTCGTCCCGGACGCGTTTGAACGACGGCAGAACCGTTTCGTGATAGAATTCACCCCCCCTCTTGCGGTGACACCGTTTTCTTTTCACAGAGCTCCGAAAAGTGCACCAGATACGCCGAATAGCCCGATTCGATGGCGGACAGGATATCCGTCTCGCCGGCAATGGTGATGTTGTCCTTGGCCCGACCGAGCCACTGGAGGAAGTGATTCTCATTCTCGCGAAACTGGGTAAGCCCCTCGTCGCCATAGTCGAGCATTACCAGCAGCGTCGCCGAGTCCTGACGCTCGATGGCGTCGATCATGTTCTCGGCCGCCAGAATGCTCTTGTAGTTCTCGCGCAGAATGGCCTCGCTGGCCTGTCCCAGGCTGACCAGGTTCACCACGGCCCAAACCAGCACGATCGCCATCAGCGCCAGCGTGATCCCATAGCCAACCAGGATTTTTCTGCGTAGCAGCACTCTCGGGTCTCCACAAGAGGCCGATCAACCGTTGCGCCGGTCAGGTGTCTGCGGCCGCACACTTGGGGTACAGGCTATCTCCTTCGCCAGCAGACTGTTGAAGAAGTGTTGCCCCGGACTTGATCCGGGGTCCACGCTCGACGTGTGCCGTGCTCTCTGCACGCAAAACGTGGATTCCCACCTTCGCGGGAATGACAAAAGGGCCCGTTTCTGTGGCCCATACGTTTTTCAACGGACTGCTATCGGTGCCATTGTCCGTGTCCGGCGGACTCTCTGCAAGCGGAATCTGAGATGCGATCTCCAACAACCGCCCTCATCGCCGAAAAGGGGCGAACCGTCGCGGGGCCGCGGCGTAAGACAAGATGCAGCCCGCGCCCGGGCGTTCCGGAGGCCCTCTGGGCTAGGCGGGTCTGTGGATGAGAATGCCGGTTTTTAGCGGTGGAGGAAAGAAAAATGAGACCCGCACACACGCTTTTGGCCGTCCTGGCCACCCTGATGTTGTCGCTGCCGACGTGGGCCCAGCCGGCGCAGCGCCCCCAACGATCCACCCGCCCGGAGGCGACGTCGCGGCCCCGCGCCGAGGCCCGTCCGCGGGGTCAAGCCTTGGCCGATGTGATTCGCCGCCAGATGGAGCAGCGCAAGGCCGAGCACGCCCGGCTCATGGCCGAGCTGGAGGAGATCCGCAATCTCGCCCGGCAGGAAAAGGCCGAGAAGGCCGCCCAGCGGACCCAGCAACTGATGGACCGGCTCGCCGCGCGGCTGCAGGAGCAACTGGCCGCGATGGAGCAGCGGCTCGCTCAAGCCGAACCCGCCGAGCAGGGCAAGCCCGCGCCGCCCTTCACGCTCAGCAGCTTCGACGGCAAGACCGTGGACCTGGCCGAGCTGCGCGGAAAGATCGTCGTGCTGGAGTGGTTCAATTTCGAGTGCCCCTTCTCCAAGTACCACTACGCCACCAAGCCGACCATGGTCGAACTGGCCAAGAAGTACCAGGACAAGGGCGTCGTCTGGCTGGCGATCAACAGCACCAGCCATACCCAGCCCGCACCGAATATCGCCTTCGCGAAGGAATACAAGCTGCCGTATCCGATTCTGGATGACCGGGATGGCAAGGTCGGCCGTGCTTACGGGGCCCAGACCACGCCGCACATGATCGTCATCACCCCCCGCGGCAACATCGTCTACGACGGCGCGATCGACAACGCCCCACTGGGCAGCGTCGCCGGTGGCGGGGAGCCGGTGAACTACGTCGACCGCGTCTTGAGCCGGTTGACCGCGGGAGAGTCCGTAACCCCGGAGACGACCAAACCCTACGGCTGCACGGTCAAGTACGCCGACTGATTCGCCACACGCCCGGGCATCAAGCCCGATCTATTCGTTCCATGCCGGGACGGCCTCACCGCCGTCCCGGCTTCTCCTGGCCCAAGGCGAGCGCCCGATAGACGGAATACACACAAAGGGGAACAACAGGGTGATGATCACAGTCTTCACTCAACAGACACCGGCAATCTCGGCTTCTGCCTTTGTTTCTTCAGCTTTACGGACAAGTTTGCGGTAGATCTGAACCACGAACTCCTTGTTCTTTTCTGCTTGTTCTGTGAGCATTCCGCCCGCGATGAATAGATGGGCCAAACGGACCTTGCCAGCTTCCACGCAGATCGCGCAATTAGGGTGCTTCTTGATGAAGGTCGAGACACCTTTCAGGAGCGAGCCGATCACCTCATCTGTCTGCTCGTCATAGTAGACTGTGACAAGGTCGTCGATTCGCTCGGCCCAGAAGTTCGCATGTGTGGCAAGGAATTCTATGCAATCACCATCCTTGTCATAATAGGCCACCGGTCGCCCACCCCGCGTCTGCGCGGCAATCTCGTCAACTGCCTTGGCGAATTCTTCGTTTGACAACGCAGTCATAATAGGCGCTCCTTGAACCGGGTACAATAACCCTCGGGCAAACCCGAATCGTTCCGATCACTCTTCTCCCACCGCCAGTTGTAGGCCACTCCCTCACTGTTCACGAATACCAGAAAGACCTTGTTCGGACGGGGTGGCCGTTCAGTGCCGTCCGGCGCAA
>DSDH01000191.1 GCA_011055475.1 Phycisphaerales bacterium
GCCCAGGGCTGATCGCAGCTCATTCATCCAAAGACGATCCAGCTCCTTCTCGCAATGCGGGCAGATCGGACGAACCTGTTCTTTGCTTTCGAGTTCCAGCATCGTTTTCTCCTGTAGCATCCCCGTTCGACCCGCGCCTCCGCAGGTTGCTGAACACCGCGGCACGTCACGTGCTGCCAGGACGGCCGCGGTCCTCGACCCGGCGTCACCTGCCGGCCGGGCCTGACCTGGGTCAATCATTGTGCTTCGGGCT
Source organism: Phycisphaerales bacterium (assembly GCA_011055475.1). Lineage (GTDB taxonomy): Bacteria > Planctomycetota > Phycisphaerae > Sedimentisphaerales > Anaerohalosphaeraceae > DSDH01. Next base: position 254 of record DSDH01000191.1, read on the forward strand.
CTTCGGCGGCCAGGGACCTTTCGTAGTGGTGCATGATCGTGTGGTAGATCTGGGCGTCAAGGCGGATCGCGTCGGGGTGGGCCTGTCGATACTGCTCGATCGCCTCGCGGTCGGCGCGGTCGACGCGCCCGTCGGCCAGGATGTCCAGAATCGCCTGCTCACACTCGATATCCATCTTGCGTTTCTCAATCAGACGCTTGAGCGTCTCGGCCGTGACATCCTCCGGCGCGGGTTTGGGCATGGGCACCACGAACACCTCCACGCGTCCGGTCAGCAAATCGAGAATCCGCACGTCCTCGGTCAGCTCGAACAACGCCCGCCAGACCCGCAGAGGGATGTTTTTGCGGCGTCCGCCGGTGTATTCGTACAAGGTCGAGTCGGCCATGTCCGCGGCCTGGGCCAGAGCCGAGACCGACAGATTATGCCTCTTGAGCAGGTCCTGCACCAGCAGGTGTTCATCCTCCATAACACGGCTCCTTGTCTGTCCACGTTCGACCAGAAAATCAGCGCCGGGATTATGGCATGCCCGACTGAATATCGCCCGGATACCAGACGTGTTCGCCAATGACGGCCGGGGCCAGCATAAGGCGGGCGCGGGCCGAGGTCAACGCCTCGCGCACGGCCGTGAAAGGAGGTCGCGAACATGGTGAGACAGAGTATGTGTTGTGCGACGGTGGCAAGCGAGCCGCCTTGCGCTTCAGCGGAGCCGGCCAAGACGGAGGCCTGGGTGCCCAATCTGGTTCGGCTCGCCCGGGGCGGGGATCGTCCCAGCGTGCGTCAACTGGTCGATCTCGTGCAGGGACGATTGAACGCCTACTTCCTCAAGCACGTGGGCGATCCGGAGTTGGCCGACGAGTTGCTGCAGGAGACGATGCTGCACATGCTGCAATCCCTGCCGCGGCTTCGCGAGGCGCGGGCCTTCTGGCCCTGGGTGTATCGCATCGCGGCCAATCAGATCCGCACGCACTACCGGCGGGAGGGACGACACGCCATGGTCTGGTTTTCGACGATCGAACCGCACCGGCTGGAAACCCTGCTCGGGCAGGCGCCGCAGGCCGACCAGACCTGCATCCGCAAGGAGATTCTCAGCCGCATCGAAAACGCCCTTTTGCGGCTCAAGGAGTTGCCTCGGCAGATCGTGCACCTGCGGTGTCGGGAGGGGCTGAGCTACCGACAGATCAGCGATCGGCTGGGGTGCAGCGAGGTCAACGCCCGGGCACAATTCGCGCGGGCCCGGCGCCATCTGCGAGGCCAACTGGCGTCCCAAGGACCATGCAGCGTATGAGCTGGACGATGACGACCCCGGCGTGCGGTGGGGCTCACAATCCCGCGCGTCGCGCTTCATCCTCCAGTCCGTAACGCTTCATCTTTTTGTAAAGCGTTGTGCGGTTAATCTGCAGAGCGCGGGCCGTGTCCTGTCGATTCCAGTGGTGGGCCTCAAGTGCGGCGCGGATGATGCGTTTCTCCGGCTCGGCCAAGGCTTCCTTCAGGCTCGTGCCTCCATAGGTGCACGTCGCCTCCCGCCCCTGTGTGCGGAGCCCCGCGGGCAGGTCCTCCAGCTCGATCTGGGGCCCGTGGCTCAGCAAAACGGCCCGCTCGACCGCGTTCTCCAACTCGCGGACGTTGCCCGGCCAACCGTGCCGTTCGAGGGCGTGCAGAGCGGGTTCACTGAACCCGCTGCGGTGGCGCTGGTGCACCCGGCAGAACCGCTTCAGGAAGTGCTCGGCCAGCAGCGGGATGTCGCCCACGCGGTCGGCCAGGGGCGGCAGGTCGATCGTCACGACGTTGATACGGTAGTACAGGTCCTCGCGGAAGTGTCCCTCGCGGACCGCCTGGGCCAGGTCGGCGTTCGTCGCCAGGATCACCCGGACGTCCACGGTGACGGTCTTGTTGCTGCCGACCGGCTCGAACTGACGATCTTGCAGGACCCGCAGCAGCTTGACCTGCATTCCCGGCGAGGCGGTGCTGACCTCGTCGAGAAACAGGGTGCCCCCCTCGGCGGCCAGGAACTTGCCTTCCTTGGAACGCACGGCCCCGGTGAAAGACCCTTTGACGTGGCCGAACAACTCGCTTTCCAGCAGCGCTTCGGGCAAGGCGCCGCAACTGACCTCCACAAAAGGCCGGTCCCGGCGGCTGGACCGGTAGTGGATCGCGCGGGCCAGCATGCTCTTGCCCGTGCCCGATGGCCCGGTCATGAGGATGGTGGTTCGCGTGTCGGCGACGGCCTCGACCAGGTCGAAAACCCGCGCCATCCGGTAGTCCTGGCTCAGGATGCTTTCGAGGCTGTATTGCTGGGCCAGACGCGTCCGCAGCTCGCGGTTCTCCTGGATCAGCGATTGTTGATGCAGGGCCCGACGCAGCGCCAGGCGAAGATCGTGATCGACCACCGGCTTGGTCAGATAGTCATGCGCGCCGAGCTTGATGGCCTCGACGGCACTTTCGATAGTGCCGTAGCCGGTGATCAGGACCACGACGGTATCGGGATAGTCGCTGCGGATCCGCCGCAGCAATGCGAAGCCGTCTTCATCGGGCAGTTGCACATCGGCCAGGACCAGGGCGTAGGTCTGCCGGGCCAGGGCCTCCAGGGCTTGGGCGAACGTCTGCACTCCCGTCGCCGTGTAGCCTTCCAGACGCAGGAACTCGCACAGCGAGTTCAGGATGATCGTGTCGTCGTCCACCACCAGGATGCGAGGCGCATTCATGCCGGTCCCTCCTGCGGGTGCACGGGTTGCGGCGAGTCATCATCGCGGGGCAACCGGACCGTGACACGGCAGCCGCCCTGCGGATCGTTGGCCGCCTCGATGCGGCCGCCCAGCCGATGCAGCAGGTCACGACAGATCGCCAGCCCCAAGCCCGTGCCCCGGCCCTGGGGTTTGGTGGTGAAAAACGGCTCGAAGAGATGCTCGGCCTCGGCCGGATCGAAACCGGGGCCCGTATCTCGGAACACGATTCGAAGCCAGGAACCCTCCGCGTCGATCTCCACCGCCAGGCGCCCATGACCCTCCATGGCGTCCACGGCGTTCTTGATCAGGTTGCAGAATACCTGCATGAGGACCTCGCCGGGCCAATACCGGTCGTCCTGTGCCCGGTCCGTAACGCACATTTCGACGTCTGGCGCGGTGGCGCGGAAGAGGCTGACCGCTTCCTCGGCCGCCTCGCAAACCGAAAGCCGCCGCGGGCCGGGTCGAGCGGCGCGGGCAAAACCGAGGACCTCCTGCAAGATGCCGACCATCCGCATCAGGCCGTCGCGACTCTGGACAAGATACGCCTGGGCCCTGTCATGTTGACCTTCCTCGATCACGCGAATGGCCAGGTTGATGTACCGCAGGATGCCGTCGAGCGGGTTATTCAGGTCGTGAACGGCTCGCACGGCGGTCTGGCCGACCTCCGCGAGACGCTCGGCGCGGGCCAGGCGTTCCTCAAGGATTGACTGGGGCCCGGCGTCGTCCAGCAGGATCAGGCCCGCGGTCCGGCCTTCCAGGGGTAGCGCTCGGACAGTAATCCGCATCGCGTTTTTCCGGTCGTCCCCGCCATATCTCAGGGCATCGAACCGTAATTCACCGCGAGCCTTCAGGGCTTCCGCGAGTTGCGGGCTCCATTGGCCCACGGCCTGAGTCGGGTCCAGTTGGTTCGCCGCGGCTTGGTTCACCAGAAGAACCCGCGGTGGCTCAAGCGCGAAAACGATCATGCCAATGGATAGCGCGTCCAAAACCGCCTGAAGATCGCGGGCGGTCAGTGGGCTCAGAGTGATCGAAGAATCCGGATTCGGGCCGAGTGAACCCGATGACTGTCTGGAAACTGCCTGCGGATTGGATGCCGCCATAAACAAACCATAACAGGTCAAAGGAGAAGAATCAAGCCGGATGTTTACAAAAACCCACAGGACTCCTGGCCCGACCGCCAGCCGAGGTCTGTTTTGTTTCTTTTCTGCAACAGAGGTTGAGGAAATGACTCAACCTGTCGTTTTTGAACCCTGTGTCACATCTGCCGTTCAGACGGGTACACCCCACGATATGCCCCTATCGGGCGTTTCTTCATATCGAAACAGAACGACTCCGGCTTTGGCACGTGCTTTGCGAAATCTAGTCCACAGAGGCGCGACGCCGGAGGTGGCGGGGAAGGTCTATGACCGAACAGCGGGACAGGAGGTTGCACAAACGGCTGGCCCTGAGGCTGGCCGTCCTGTGTCAGCGGGTAGGTGTGTCGGCACACCGTCCTTATACGGGTAACACGGTGGATATCAGTCCGGGTGGGGCACTTATGGAGATCGACGCCATGGGGTTGGTGGCCGGGCAGGTGTTGCGGGTCGAGATCGCCGTTCCACCGGCCGAAGGGCTCCTGGATCAAGGCGGCCGCTTCACGACGCATGGGAGGGTCGTCCGTGTCGAGCCCAGTCCTCCTGAATCGGCCGGGGCACGCCCGGCAACCCAGCGTATCGCGCTGCAGTTCTGCAGCGCCCCTCGCCTGGCCACGTAGGAGCGGCCGGTCCATCAGCCGCACGATGGCCGCCGCGTGCTCCAATCTCGTCCCTCCTCGTACAGGCGCGCGATCCGCAAGAGCCTGTCCTCCGCGAACGGCGCACAAATGACCTGCAGGCCAATGGGCAGGCCCCGCCCATCGAAACCGCACGGAATGCTCAGGGCGGGAACCCCCGCCAGGTTCGCGGCGAGCGTGTACATGTCGGCCAGGTACATCTGCAGCGGATCGGCGACTTTCTCCCCGATCTTGAACGCCGTGGTGGGGGCCACGGGCATCATGACGCAGTCCACGCGATTGAACGCGCTTGTGAAGTCCGAGCGAATGAGCTGACGGACCTTGAGGCCCTTGAGGTAGTAGGCGTCATAGTAGCCGCTCGACAGAGCATAGGTGCCCAGCATGATGCGACGCTTGACCTCCGGGCCAAAGCCTTCGGCGCGGGAGCGGGTGTAGACCTGCACGTAGTCGCCGGCGTCGGCCGTCCGATGGCCGTAGTGCACGCCATCGTACCGGGCGAGATTGCTGGAGGCTTCGGCCGTCGCCAGGATGTAGTAGCAGGCGATGGCGTAGTCGAAGTGCGGCATGGCGAGTTCGACAATCTCGGCACCGGCGGCGGCATAAACCTCGATGGCCTGCCGCACGGCCCGGACGACGTCCGGCTCGGCCGCCTCATTCAAGGCCGGCACAACGCCGATCTTGACGTCAGCCGCCGGTTCATTGAGCGCGGCCAGGTAGTCCGGCACGGGGGCGCGGTCCGCCGGGACGCTGGTGGAGTCGCGTGCGTCGTGACCGGCGATGACATTCAACAGCCACGCCGCGTCCATTGCGTCCCGCGTGATGGGGCCGATCTGGTCGAGGCTCGAACCATAGGCCACCAGCCCGTAGCGGCTGACGCGGCCATAGGTGGGCTTCAATCCGATCACCCCGCAGAAGGACGCAGGCTGGCGGATCGAGCCGCCCGTATCCGAGCCCAAGGCCGCCCAGGCCAGCCCCGCCGCGACCGCCGCCGCCGAGCCGCCGCTGCTGCCGCCCGGCACGCACTGCGGGTCCCATGGGTTGACCGTCTTACCCAGGCCGGAGTTCTCCGTGCTGGACCCCATGGCGAACTCGTCGAGGTTGGTCTTGCCCACGATGACGGCGTCGGCGGCCTGGAGCCGCTCGACGACGTGGGCGTCGTAGGGGCTTACGAACCCGTCCAGAATCTTCGACGCACAGGTCGTCGGGGCGAACCGCGTGCACAGATTGTCCTTGATCGCGATCGGCACGCCCGCCAGCGGTCCGACCGGCTCGCCACGAGCGACTTTGTCGTCCACGCGCTGCGCCGTGGCCAGGGCATGATTGCGACAGACGTGCAGGTAGGCCCCGACGTGGGGGTCGACCTTGTCAATCCGCTCCAGTATCGCCTGCGTCGCATCGAGGCTGCGAAGCCGCCCGGCGGCGATCTCCTGCGCCAACTGCCTGGCTGTCAGGTCAAACACGTCCATGAGGTATCCTTGGTTTCCCTGTTCCAAGCCACAGAGAACGCAGAGGGTACAGAGATCGGTCCATTCACGGATGTTGAGACGCGTCCGTGCTCCATCATGCTATTCCCGTATTCCCATGTCATCCGGCAGGACTGTTACTCAATCGCACCTTGCTGTTCTCTGTGTTCTCTGTGCCCTCTGTGGCTAACAAAAATACCCTTCACAATGAAACCCGCTTCACACCATCCGTCAGCCGATCGTGAGCAAAGTTGATGATAAGCCCTCGTTTCAACCCTGTCGCTTTCAAGTACGTAATCGTCTGCGAGACAACGACGCCCACGGGCGTCTTTTGCGCCTTGATCTCCACCACGACCTCTTGAGCGACCAGCAGATCGAGCTTATGTCCGCTGATCGGATGGCCCTTGTAAATCAGATCGACGGGCACCTGTCTATCATACGGAATACCCTGTAAGTCGAACTCAAAACACAGTGCTTCCTCATAGATGGCTTCGAGAAGCCCCGGGCCCAGCTCCCGGTGCACTTCTATCGCCGCTCCAATGATCTTTTCCGTCAGGGCATCGGCCATGTCGTCACATCAGTTCATTCCATGCCACAGAGAACACAGAGGTCCCAGAGATCGGCCCAACTTCTCACGCCATACGATCGCCAAGATCTACTTTTGGCTCATCACCTCCCGCCCCCCGCGAAACTGAGACAGCCCCCCAGAACCTCGCCGGCCTGATCACGTCGCCTCATTGACGTATCACCTGTCATGCGGTACATGGCGCGACAAGAACCAGCCTCTAATAAGTTCATTCTCTGTGTCCTCTGTGCCCTCTGTGGCTTCCGGCAGAGGACGACGATCCAGCGGCGGCTACTTATCTTCATCGGGCTTGGCGGGCGGCTTGGTGTGGGACAGCAGCCACGTGTAGAGGTCCGGGTTGTCGTACGTCTGCGTCCAGGAATCGTGCTGGGCGTCGGGATACACGGTCAGTCGGGCGTTGCCGCCGGCGGCGTTGACGACGGCCACCATCCGCTGCGATTCGCGCACGGGCACCACGGGGTCCTTTTCGCCGTGAAACGCCCACACCGGCACGTCCCTGAGTCGGGAGGCCAGGTA
>DSDH01000279.1 GCA_011055475.1 Phycisphaerales bacterium
TCATCCGTCACGGGAAAGCCCTTGCCGCAGTTCTGGGCGATCCCGAACTTGACGCCCGCAGCCTCCGACAGCGCGACCGCCTCGTCGAGGGTCAGGCCGCCCTTGAGATGCACGTGGTAGTCCACCACGACCGCCGGTTCGGATCGCCCGGCCTGCTGACACCCGGCCAGCCCCAGACCCGCACACACGACAAGACCTGCAAGAATCTTCTGCATGAATCGCCCCTTTCCACTCGCCTGCCTTCATGGCCGCCGCACCCGTCGGCGGCGGGGCCTTCTGTATACCCGATGAGGCCCGGTCGGACAAACACCGCACCGCGACAACGCGCCGCCGCGCTGCCAGTTTGGCAGGGCGGGCACAAGGCCGCCAGGACCGACGGGTCTGTTTTTTTATTTTCATAAATCCTTGTACAGCAACATATTATGCCAAACAAGCATGTTCTTGGGGACCTCTGGCACGCTGCTTGCGATTTCGCTTTTCCGGTGTAAAGGAAGCCGGAAAAGAAACGGTCACAAGTTCACAGAGGATATAGAAGGAGGTGATTGCGATGTTGCTGAACAGACGTTTTCCCTTCTGGGACATCGAGAGGACGTTCGACGAGATGAATCGCGTCTTCGATGCCTTGGGCGCGCCTCTGGGCCTGCGGTCGATGCCCCGCGGCGCGTTCCCCGCGATCAACCTGTACGATCACGAGGATGAGCTGGTGCTGACCGCGGAGGTGCCCGGCGTGCAGGCCAAGGACCTGGAGCTGTCGGTGGTCGACAACAGCGTGACGCTGTCGGGCAAACGTGAAGAGCCCGCCGAGGACAATGCCCGGTACTACCGTCGCGAGCGGCCCACGGGCACGTTCACGCGGACGATCACGCTCTCCGAGAAGGTCGACCGCGACAAGGTCAAGGCCGAGTACAGGGACGGCGTGCTGACGGTGCACCTGCCCAAGCTCGAAAGCGCCAAGCCCAAGGCCATTCAGATCCAGAGTGCGTAGGACACGGAACCGAAAGGGATGAAGACCAACCACCTGACAAGGCACCCCACGGTGCCGGGAAAGGAGGTGAGGCACGATGACCGATAAGGAATTGGCCAAGAAGCAACAGGCCCAAGTGACGCGGCGGGAAGAGCAGCCGGAGGTGGAGACCTTCGTGCCTGCCGCCGACATCTATGAAACGGAGAACCAGATCGTCATCCGGATGGACATGCCCGGCGTCGGCAAGGACAACGTGGACGTCCGCGTCGACCGCAATACGCTCACGGTTCAAGGGACGGTCAGCGGCGCGCCCGATGGCCGCCTGGTGTACGGCGAGCAGCGCATCGGCAATTTCCAGCGGCAGTTCAGCCTGAGCAACGACCTGGACCGGGAGAACATCGCGGCGACGATGGACGCCGGCGTGTTGACCCTGACGATCGGCAAGGCCGAACAGGTCAAGCCTCGCAAGATCGAAATCCTGCCCGCCACGTAACGGCAGGGCTCTTTGCTCCAACCACATCCAGACGGACAGGGCGACGGCTATCCCGCCGCCCTGTTTTTTGTCCCCCCTGCCGCGTTGGCAGCGCGGCTGCGTTGATGGCGTCAGAAGGTAACCTGCGTTCGCAGCCCCAGCACGACTGCATCCGATACGCCCGACGCCCCGCCCGGGTGGCTTACGTATTGGAGGCTGGGCGTGACGTTGATGCCCTCGGCGACCTGGAGGTTGTAGTACACCTCCAGCACGCTCTCGTAGTCCTGCGGGTACGTGGCCGCCGCGTGATCGCTGAACGCGCCGTGGGCGTAACCTGCCCCCAGCACGTCCTCGTCGCGCCCTTCGAACAGCCCCTGGTATTGCAGCCCGATGCTCCAAAACCGGGCCAGGTCGTTGGCCCGGCTCGGCGCGTACCCGTAACGGAAGAACATCCCCAGGCCCTGCGCGTCCTCGGGGTCGGCGTTTTCCTTGGCAAGCATCTGGTCGCAGCTCAGGTACAGCCCCGTGTCGTCGCGGTACGTCCGCACGGCGTCGGCGTGGCCCTTGGGCTGAGGGTCGTTCCAAACGCCAACGCGGTATGCCCCTTGCAGCGGGCCGTTGGACGACTCGAACTGCGGCGTGAAACCCGTCTCCGCAATGTAAAAGTAGTAGTCCTCATCGTGAAACGCCGTTCGGAATCCCGTTTCCCGATGGTCGTTCTGCGCATCCAGCACCGCGCCTGATGCGTAGAAGCCCGGCCAAGGTTCCCAGTGCACGGCGACGCCCAACGCGTAGTCCGGGAAGGGAATCGTCGGGTTGTTCACGAGAGCACCGTTGAGGAACTGGCACAGTTCGTCATTGGCGTAGGCATTTCCGTCGAACGCCACCGGGCGTCCATGGCACTCGAACCCGCCGGTCGGATCCATCTTCCCGATCCGCAGCAGCAAGGTCCCGTCCAGCAGGCGCTGCTCCCAGTACATCTCGGTGACGACCAGGGCGTCCCGCGGCATCGCATCGCCGTTCACCCCGAAAGCGCTGCCGACGGACGGGCCGTCAATGCCCTGCGATCGGGACCACCAGCCCTCGGCGTGCACGTAGAGCGAACCCCCGTCCACGCCCAGCCAGCGGGCCATGTCGGCCGTCAGCTCCACGTCGTAGCTGCCAGCGTGCCGACCCCGCCGGGCGTGGGTGCTCAGGCCACCGCGGGCGTTGAACTGGTAGATGTACGTCATCCCCAAGCCAACATCCAAACCCTGCTCGGCCAGGCCCTCACCCAAGGCCGACATCCGTCCGACGGGCTGCCACCCCTCCAAGCGGTTCTCCTCGGCCCCTGCAAGAGTCGCCCCGAGCAACAACGAGACCACCATCAAACGCATAGTCATATTACACCTCCAGTAGACATAGTATTAAGGCTCCCCACAACCTTCGTCTTCGGTGTTCTTGTTTGGGCGCTACGGTTTCATATCGGGCTCACCTCCTTATCCAGTATGCCTGCCGCCCAATGAAAAAGGGAGCTCGAGAGGTCTGACTCGATAGCTCCCTGGCTGGCTTTCGGCTGGCTGGGGCGGAGGCCGCTTGTCTCGTTGGTTACTTGTTCAGAATCAACTTCCCGTTCCTTGTCACACGAAGGCGGTACACCTCACCACCATGGAGAATCTGGACTTCCTTCCGCTGGGCAAGCAGAGAAGCCGAGTCGATCACCGGCGCCTTTGGTAAGGACGTTTCTATCGGGCAGTCTGCGGTCCCGTTACGTTTGCGTTCCTGCATGTGGCGATCACCTGCCATTTGCCCTCTGTGTAGGATTCACTCCCTGCCGGCATGCCGAGTCTGCCGCGCTCAGATTCATGGCTTGGCTGCAACCGCTACAGCCGGCGCACCCGGACTTGCCCGCCGCGCTGCGGTATAGCTGGTAGCCGACACCTGCCGCGGCCGCGAACACAATCAGCACTACAAGTCCCGTTTCCCACATCTTCTCACCTCGCGATAGTTAGATCACCAATCGGCCAATCTGGTAAACCACCGCCGTCAGTGCCCAAGCAAGCAAGGTTAACCCGCCCAGTTGGAACAAGGCCCACTTCCAGGAGCCGGTCTCTCGTTTCGTCACCGCCACGGTGGCCATGCAGGGCATGCTGACGAGGCAGAAGAGCATGATGCAGAAACCCTGGAGCGGCGTGTAGTTCGCCTGGAGTTGCTCCCGCAGCGTTTCGGACGCCTCATCGGCTTCACCCACGGCGTAAACGATGCCCAACTGGGCCACGAATACCTCCTTGGCGGCGAAGGCACCCAGCATGGCCGTAGAGGTCTTCCAGTCGAAGCCCAATGGCCGCAGCACCGGCGCGACGCCCTTGCCGATCCGGCCGATTACGGAGTGCTCCAGTTCGGCTTCGGCTGCGGCGTTGTTGATTTCGCCCAGCAAGCCCACTTTTTCTTCAGGCCCAATGTCCGCTCGCGCCTTGACGGCATCCCGCTGCTGCTCGAATTGCTCCACCTGCTTTGCGCCGGGCTTGGGCCAGACAGAGAGGGCCCACATCACGATGGCGATGCCGAGGATGATCGTGCCGGCCTTCCTGAGGAACAGCCAGCTTCGCTCCCACATGTGCAGCAGAAGTCCGCGAAGCGTGGGCATACGGTATGGCGGCAGTTCCATCACGAACGGCACGGATTCGCCCTTGAACAGCGTCGCCCGCAGCAGCTTGGCCAACACCACAGCCAGAACGATCCCGATGATGTAGATGGTCCACAGCATTGGGGCCTGCCACGCCTGGGGGAAGAAGGCGGGAATGATCAGCATATAGATCGGCAGGCGAGCTCCGCAGCTCATCAGCGGCAGCACAAGGATCGTCGTCAGCCGGTCCCGCCGCGTTTCCAGCGTCCGTGTAGCCATGACCGCCGGGACGGTGCAGCCGAAGCCGATCAGCATCGGAATGAAGCTCTTGCCGTGCAGGCCGATTTTATGCATCAGCCGGTCCATGAGGAACGCCGCTCGGGCCATGTAGCCGGTGTCCTCCAAAAAGGCGATGGCCAGGAACAACAGCATGATGTTCGGCAGAAAGACCAAGACTCCGCCCACGCCGCCGATCATACCGTCGACCAGCAGGCTCTTGAGGAGGCTGTCGGAACCCTCCGGCCAGAGAGAGGAGATTGTGCCCCCGAGCCACTCGAAGACCGCTTCCATCCCTCCCATCAGCGGCTCGCCGAGGGCGAAGGTGAGCTGGAAGACCGCATACATGAGGACGGCGAAGATCGGCAGGCCCAGCCAGCGGCTCAGCATCATCCGGTCAATCCGTTCGCTCCGCGAAACGCGGGCCTCGGCCGTCTGCGAGACGGCTTCGGCACACGCACCAACGATGAAGCCGTAGCGCCCATCGGCCAGAACCGTGCCGATGCTCGCGCCGCTGATGCCCTCGATGTGTTGTCGGAGTTGCACCGCCCGCTGAAGAATCATTTCGTAATCGCCGGGGCAGAGCGACTGGACGCGCTTGGCCGTCTCTTCGTCTCCCTCCAGCAGCTTCAGTGCGTACCATCGGGCGCGGTCGGCACAAGCCTCGTGACCCGTAATCACTTTGACCAGCTGCTCGACGTGCGGTTCGATCTCGTAGCCATAATTCACCTGTCGGGCGGGCTGCTTCCGTGCGCGGGGGTTCCGGCAGACCTCCGCGACCGTAGCCAGAAGTTCCTGGATGCCACGGCCCTTGTGGCCCACAGTAGGCACGACCGGAACACCGAGGAGCTCGGCTAACTTGTGGTAGTTGATCTGGACACCCTTGTCCCGCACCACGTCGGACATGTTCATCGCGAGAACGAGCGGCACGCCCAGTTCCATGAGCTGGACGGCCAAGTAAAGGTTCCGTTCCAGGTTCGAGGCATCCACGATATGCACGACCGCGTCCGGCTCTTCGTCGATGAGAAAGTTGCGGGCGACGATCTCCTCGATGCTGTAGGCCATCAGGCTATAGGTGCCCGGCAGATCCACCACTGTGAAGGTGGTATCCTGGAACCTGGCTATACCTTCTTTCTTCTCCACGGTCACGCCAGGATAGTTGCCCACGTGCTGGTGCGCACCCGTCAGGGCGTTAAACACCGTCGTCTTGCCGGAATTCGGATTGCCGGCGAGGGCCACGGTGAAGGTCTTCCTCGTCGTTGGCGCCACGGGTCTGCTCATGGCTGGGGGTCTCCATTTGTCTTTCCTATAGATCGGACGAACACCTTGGTCACCATGCCGTGGCCCAAGATCAGCCGCGAGCCCTTGACGCGGATGACGAACGGGCCTGGCCGCCCGCTGGTTTCTACCACGAATCGCGAGCCCGGCCCCAAGCCCATCTCCGCCAGGCGGTGCTGAAGGCCCAGCCCGCCACGCACGTTTACCAGCTCGAGCGTCTCGCCCGACCGGGCCATCGCCAGCGGCATCACCGGGTGCGATCCTGTCGGGAAATGTGATGTATTTCCATTAACGCCTGGTGTCATTTGACTCTCTCAACCTCTACGGCCTTGGCCTCGTTCTTGCGCACCGACAGGTTGTAGCCGCGGACCTGAACCTCAACGGGGTCACCCAAGGGTGCGACCCGCACGACCGTCAGGACCGCACCTCGCGTCAGGCCCATCTCCGTCAGCCGCTTATTCGCGGTTGCCGCTCCGCCTACGCGCATGATTTTCGCCTTCTCACCCGGTTTCAGGTCAGCCAGAGTGGTGTCCATCTTCTTGTCTTCTCCTTGCATCGGATCCTCAGACGCTCGCTCCGCAGCCAGCTTACACCCTTCACAACTGCCCGTCCGCCGCTGCTCTTCGCAGTATTCCCGGAAGGCTCTTGGAAGGCGGCGAGCCGGCACCGAACTGGCAGACATGAACGCCCCGAAGCAGCTCAAGCGCCGTACAAGGCCGTCCGTTACCGCGTGTTCGATGCGACAGGCGTTTGCTTCCGCGATGGCCTCATCCACATCCAGCACATCCTGCAAGAAGCGACTCAGCGAGCTGTGCCTGCGGCGAATTCTCTCACCAACCCGCAGGCCCTCGTTCGTCAGAGATATCAACTGATAAGGTTCATACTTCACCATCTGCCGCTTGGCCAGGGAACGCAACGCCACTGTGACGGACGACCTTGCTACGCCCAAACGCTCTGCGATGTCTCGAACGCGGGCGTTGCCCGTCTCGGCAACCAACCCCAGAATCACCTCCAGGTAATCTTCCTGTGATGCGCTCAATTGCAAGTCGCGGTCCTTCCCTTAGGTGTATTAGATAGCACTAACTTAGTTGAGTACATCTAACATGTCAAGCAAAAACCCAAAAAAATTCCTCGAGCCCCCCAATTTAACTGGCCACCCCAACATTCGACCGCCTCACCGATGTAGAACGCCACCAACAAAGGGCCGTCGATCTCCATGAATTGTACCCGCAGATACGCCTGAAACCCTCCCCAAGGTTCTATCGCCACGGTCGAACATCCCCTTTCTCATAAACCCGTCCCCTTGCGCCGCATTCTCGCGGCGGATCGTTTGAATCGTTCGACAATTCCCGGCTCGGAGCCGGCCGTCTCTCTGAGAAAGGTCGTAAACGCCAGAAGCCGCTCGACCACCACCGGGCCCAGGGCGTGTTCGGCCTTGCACGCGGCCTGCTCGGCCAGCTCGCCGTCCACGCCCAGCACGTCCACAAAGAACGATTCGATAATCCGGTGCTTCTCGGCGATTCGACGGGCCTCGCGACGGCCGGCCTCGGTCAGAGTAATCAACCCGTAGGGTTCGTAGTTCACCAGGCCCTTCCCCGCCAGGGTGCGCAACGCCCCCGTGACCGACGGGCGGGCGACACCCAGCGCCCCGGCGATATCCTTACTCCGCGCGACCTTGTCCTTGTTCTCGA
>DSDH01000507.1 GCA_011055475.1 Phycisphaerales bacterium
CCATCCGGCAGGTCAAAGCGGAAGCCATCGGAGGTATCCATGTGGGCCTCGGCGAACACCTGCCGCGCCCGTTCGAGGATCCGCCGGGCCTGTTCGGCATCGGCGGGGAACTTGAGCTTGGTCATATCGTAGTGGCCGATGCCCTCGGCCAGGGCCGCGATACTCTGGCCGCTCCGCGCCATGCCCTGCAGGATCAGGGCCATGGCTACCAGACTGTCGCGGACGGGGCCGACACGCAGGTCGATGACCCCGCCGTTACCCTCGCCGCCGATGACACACTCGTTCTCCATCATGGCCTGGGCCACGTTGGCCTCGCCGACGGGCGTGCGGATCACCCGGGCCCCGACCACCGCGGCGACGTCGTCGATCATCCGCGAGGTCGACAGGTTCGCCGCGACGGGGCCCACGCGATCATCGAGCACGACCTTCGCCGCCAAGGCCAGCGTGTACTCCTCACCAATGTAGCGTCCCTCGGCGTCGACCACGGCCAGGCGGTCCGCATCCGGATCCTGGGCAAAACCGATGTGGGCCTTGGCCTCCAGCACGTGACGCCCCAAGTCGGCCAGGTTCTCGGCGGTCGGCTCGGCGCCGTGGGCGAACAGGCCCGTCGGCTCGGTATTGACCTCGACGACCTCGCAGCCCAGCGCCCGCAACAACCGCACGCCCGGCCGTCCGCCGGCGCCGTTGACACTGTCCAGCACGACGCGAAAACCCGCCCTGCGGACTTGGTCGCGGTCCACAATCGCGAGAACCTTCTCCACGTGCACCGCGTCGGGGTCATCGGCCGAACGAACCCGCCCGCACTCGACCGACCCGACCGGATCGAACACGCCCTGCTCATAGAGCGCGCGGATCTCCTCGGCTTGGGGCTTGGGCGGCGCGATGCCGTTGTCCAGGAGCAGCTTAATGCCGTTGTATTCGATAGGGTTGTGGCTGGCCGTAATCACGACGCCACCAGCAGCCTGCAAGTGGCGGGTGAGGATACCGACGGTGGGTGTGGTGACGATGCCCAAGTCGATCACCTCGCAGCCGACGGAGCACAGGCCGGCCGTCACGGCCGAGGCCAGCATCGGCCCGGAGGGACGTGAGTCGCGCCCCAGGCACACGGGTCCTCGCCGTCCCGAACGCCGCAAAAACGTCCCAAAGACCGCTCCGTAGCGGGCGGCCGTCTCGGCGTGCAGATTCCGGCCCACGATCCCCCGCAGACCGCTGATGCTGATAATCAAGTCCGGCATGAGGCCTCCTACATCTTGCGGGACCGTTCCAGGGTGTCACGCAACTTCTCCACGACCCGGCCGACCTCCGCCTCCTTGAGCGAGAGGATATCCCGCAGGGCCTCGCCGATGGGCGGCAGATAGGTCTCGATGTAGCTGCGCTTCTTGAGCTCCTCGCGGATGCGGCGCTGGCGACGCACGTGCAGGCCAAGCTTGCGTCCGCACTCCTGGATCGCCAGCTTGATCTCCTTGATGATCTCGGGGTAGTGCGCGACGGCCTCCTTGCTTTCGGAGGTGAACGGCACCCAGACCGAGGCGACGTGCACCATCAGCACCAGGGGGCCCGCCGGCAGGGCGCCGCGGCTCTGGCTCAGGCCGTAGTTGCGCCAATTCGTATCCAACACCGCCTTATAGATGGCCCCGGCCGACTGCTGGTACAAAAGCGGCACGCGGTTGGCGATCCGCACCAGCCGCATCAGCGGCTCCTTGTCCGCGTCGCCGTTGGACTTGCCGCCGTCGTCCTTGCATCCATAGGCCAAGGCGGCCTCCACCAGGAACGGGTTGCCGCGGTACACGGAGGGTTTACGCGTACAGGCGGTATAGAACTCCGCCTCGACGACCCGCGCAAGCCCCTCGACGAGCTTGTCCTCACCGATCGGACCGATGCAGTCGCTCGATGGGGCCATGATCTTGGTGGCGTTGACCGCCTCGTACAGCCGCTCGGCGTCCTTGACGGTGATCTTGCCGGGCTTGAGGCCAGAGGAAAGCTTGGCCTTCTTGACAATGTCCGTGGCCAGGCGCGGGCTGATGCGCGAAAAATCCTGCCGCAGAAACTCCGAGAGCGTCTTGGCCCGGCTGTTGCGGGCCATCTTGAACAGCACCCCGATCTCAACGCCGTAGGGATGCGGCTTGATCTCGACGGGGATAAAGGGCATTTCCTGCGTCTGGCGCTCGTAAATCGTCTCCTGACCGGTCGGATCGCGGTAGACGATGCGGGCGTGCGGGTTGGCCATCGCCGTCTGGGCGATGTAATCGTCAACCGACTGGCGACCCTTCTGGTACCGACCCTCCAGGGTGATCGTCACGCTCGTGCCGTGCGGCAAATCGAAGTCACATTCCTCGTCGAGAACCACCTCGGGCCGGTTGCGGGTGGTGTCGATCTGCACGTGGTAGTGCGTCGCCGGCTTGGCGGGGTTGGTGCGGGTGATGATCTGCACCGGGGCGCCGGTGGTCAGCAGCCCGTACATGCCCGCGGCGCTGATGCCGATGCCCTGCTGGCCGCGGCTCATCTTGAGCGTGTGGAACTTGCTGCCGTAGAGCAATCGGGCGAAGATATTCGGCACCTGGGCCTTGAGGATGCCCGGCCCGTTGTCGGTGACGTTCATGCGAAAGCGGTTCTCGCTGCCGTCAACGGGGTCGATCGTGATGCGCACGTCGGGCAGGATCTGCGCCTCCTCGCAGGCGTCCAGCGCGTTGTCGACGGCCTCCTTGACGGCCGTCAGCAGGGCCTTTCGCGGGTTGTCGAAGCCCAGCAGGTGGCGATTCTTCGCGAAAAACTCGCTGACGCTGATATCCCGCTGCTTGGCCGCCATCGATTCGGCGGTCGCGGCCTCGGCGCCGCGCTTTCGTCGCGAACGCAGCGGCGGCGCCTCCGCCTCAGGAACCGGAACCGACGCCGCGCCGGCCCCCTGGACCGCAGGAGCGGTCTTCTTGGGACCGTTGCGCTTCGTGGCCTTGCCTTTGGCGGACTTGCCCGTTGCGGACTTGGCGCCCGTTTTGGCCGACTTGCCCCGCGCCTTTCGGGCGGATGAAGAGGTACGACCCTTGGCGTCGGGCCGGCCTCCTGAGGGCTCAAAGTCGAACTGAAGTTGGCGGGTGTCCTTGCCCTTCCTTGCCATGCACGAGACTCCCTTGATCGGCCCGGGGCCCGGCATCAAGCCGTGTCCAGCCCGATGCCGAGCCCTTCCGGCGGGCCGCTCGCTTAATCCAGCTTGCAGACGTACAGGTCGTTGACGAATTCCAACTTCCGCAGGGCCTGGATGGTCTCTTCGTCGGGCGTCTTGTCCAGGCTTACGGCGAGGATGGCCTTGCCTTCGTCCAGTTTCTGGCCCACGCCCATGGTGCTGATGTTGATGCCGTACTGGCCGCAGATCGTGCCCACGGCCCCGATCACGCCCGGCTTATCCTCGTTGAAGATCACCATGAGTGTGCCACGCGGCGTCACCTCGACGTTGAATCCGTCGATCTCGAGGATGCGCAGCAGGCGTTCCCCATAGACGGTTCCGCGGACGACCCGTTGGACCTTGTCCGTCTCCACGCGGGCGGTGAAACTGGAGACCACGTCCTGCACGTCGGCGTTCTTGACCTCGTCAATGCTGATGCCGCGTTCCTTGGCCAGCAGGCCGACGTTGACCAGGTTGATCGGCATGTCGAAATGCGGCTGCAACAGACCGATGGCGAAGGCCGTGGTCACGGCGTCCACGGGCTTGTCGGCGATGGCCCCGCGGTACTCGGCCTGCACCGTGCGCACGTGGCCGGGGGCGATCGCGCTGACGACGGCGCCTACCCGCCGCGCCAATTCGGCATAGTGGGCGACGATCGCCGGCGCCCCCGTACCCAACGCCGGGGCATTGAGCGCGTTACGAATCGGGCCGCCCTTGATCGCGTCGCACAGAATCTCCGCGGCCTCCACGGCCACGTCCACCTGGGCCTCTTCGGTGCTGGCCCCCAGATGCGGCGTGACCAGGCAGTTCGGCAGATCACGAAACCGTTGATTCTGGGGGGGCTCCTGCGCGAACACGTCGAGCGCCGCCCCGGCAATCACGCCCTTTTGGAGGGCGTCGTAGAGGTCGTCCTCGTTGATAATGCCGCCGCGGGCACAGTTGATGATCCGACAGGTCGGCTTCATCATCGCCAGTTGCCTCGCCGCGATCATGTTCGTCGTCTGCTCGTTGCGGGGCACGTGCAGCGTGATGAAGTCGGCCTCTTTGTAGATCCGCTCCAGGTCCTCGGTGATCTGCAGGCCGAGCTCGGCGGCCTCTTTCGGTGCGGCGAAGGGATCGTACCCCAGCACCTTCATGTTAAAGCCCAGGGCCATCTTCGCCACGGCCATGCCGATCCGGCCCAGCCCGATGACGCCGAGCACCTTGTTGTTCAACTGATTGCCCATGTACGTCTTGCGGTCCCAGGTGCCCGCCTTGAGGCTGGTGCACGCCGGCACGACGTTGCGGCTCAGGGCCAGCATCAGCGCCAGCGTGTGCTCGGCGGCGCTGAGGGTGTTGCCGCCGGGGGTGTTCATCACCAGCACGCCCTTGCGCGTGGCCGCGGGAACGTCGATGTTGTCCACGCCGACGCCCGCGCGGGCGACGCCTTTGAGCCGGCCGGGGTTCTCCAGCACCCGCGCGGTCACCTTGGTGCCGCTGCGGATGATCAGGCCGTCGTAATCCCCGATCATGGACGCCAGATCCTCTTCGCTCACGCCGGTTTTCACCACCGCCTCAAAGCCCTCCGTGCGATTGATCAGGTCGATGCCCTCCTGGGCCAACTTGTCCGTAATCAGAATCTTGTACATAGATCTCTCCATCCAGTCGATGTTACCAGCCGAAGGCCTCGGTGCCGTCCAATTCGTCGGCCGTCCGATACCGGGCGCGAGGACAATCGTAGAAGTGACGCACGATGCAGTGGGCCGTCGCCTCGGCCAGACGCGTGATCGTTCTGTCGCGGCCCCGGGTCTCCAGCTCCACCTGGGCGCGAACCGCCAAGGGCTTTTCCGAGGCGGGCCAGAGCACCTGATCCGCATCGGCACCGACCAGCGCGACCCTGGAAAACAACCGTCCCTTCATGTACTCGTCCGGCATGCCTTCGATCCGGAAGTCCTCAATGCGAACGTACAACGCCAACCCCGCGCCGACCGCTTGGGCGATCCGGGCGGGCCCTTCGTTTGTGAGTGCTTCGATCTTCGCCCTTTCGGGCGACGAATCGTCGGCCGCCACGAGGTAGCGGGTGTTGACCCGGGCCCGCTTAACGAGATGCC
Organism: Phycisphaerales bacterium; assembly: GCA_011055475.1. GTDB lineage: Bacteria > Planctomycetota > Phycisphaerae > Sedimentisphaerales > Anaerohalosphaeraceae > DSDH01. Next base: position 5,248 of record DSDH01000507.1, read on the forward strand.
CATTGATCGTGTTGACCACCTGACGACAAACCGTCGGCGTGACGTTCGAGCCGTGGGCCGCGTCGACGATCACCACGATGCCGCGTTCCTGCAGCTTGGCCAGGCGCACCTGTGCCGGCACGACGTCCTCGTTGGCGGTCGGCGCGGCGAGCCAGCCGATGAGGCTGCACCCACACGACAAGACCATCGTCGCCAGGGCCAAGACCCCGATTGTCCAGGTTGTTACCCGCATATACACGTCCTCATGGCATTCCCTGCGCCCAGGCACGGGCGAGCGTGACCGCCCAGCCTCCCAGCAGGATCACGACCGCCGCGATCAGGGCGTACCGCACCACGCGTCCCCTTGCGGGGGGGTGAAGAAACGCGAAGTCTACCCCGGCAGCAGCGATAAGTAAAGCGAAAACGCCCGTAATGAGGGCCGCACCGTAGAAGACCGTCGCCGCCGGCTGCACGACGAACGCCCGCACCAGGCGTCCCCGGACGAACTCCATCCCGGCCGTCGTCCAGTAGCAGCCCGGGCACGGCAGGCCGTGGCGCTGGCGGAATCCACAGACCCCAAACCAGTCGATCAGGTCGATCCAGCCATAGGCCGCCGCGGCCAGCACGCCGAACCCCACGGCCACGACCACGGCCAGCACGGCCGCCCCGACACGGAGCTGCAACGACGCCCGATGCGACATTTTGCCCGAACTAGGCTGTTGGCTTGCGTGCATCGCGCCAGTAGAATGCATGCCATCCGGACTGTCAAGGGCGGCGAGGGCGTCATGGAACTTGAACACAGTGACATTCGAAATATGCTGGAAGTGGCCATCGTCGCCGCGCGGCTCGGCGGCCAGCGGGCGATGGAGGAAATCCGATACCTCAAGAGCACGCTGAAAGGTGATGAGGAGATGGTCAGCAACGCCGACGTGCTTTGCCAGAAGCTGATCATCGAGCGAATCAAGGAGAACTATCCGGATCACGGCTTTCTGGCCGAGGAGGGGGGTGACAAGGCTCTTCTCAAACAGCCGCCCCGCTCGGAGCAGGACATCTGGTGGGTGATCGACCCCATCGACGGCACGAACAACTACTGCCACGGATTGCTGTGCTTCGGCGTCAGCATCGCCGTGGTTTATCAAGGCCGACCCATCGTGGGCGTCATCTTCGATCCGGCCACCGAGCGGATGTACACCGCCGCGACGGAGATGGAGGCGCAGTGCGACGGTTCGCGGATCACCGTCAGCGATGAGAAGATCAGCCGCCTGGCCTCGTTCGGGCTCGACAGCCACCTTCGACCCGAGCAGATCGAACCGGTACAGGAAGTCGTGCGGCGCACCCGGTTCCGAAATCTCGGCACAACGGCCCTGCACTTGGCTTACGTCGCCAAGGGGTCGATGGTGGGAATGCTCAGCAACGACGCCAAGCTGTGGGATCTGGCCGCGGGGGTGTTCCTGGTGACGACCGCGGGCGGACGCGTGGAGCCATTGGACGGCGGAGAGCTGTTTCCCGTCGACTGCGCCGCGTACGAGGGCCGGCCCTACAGCTTTTTGGCCACGAACGGCAAGACACACGACGAGTTCTCAAAGATGTTCCGCCTCTGAGCGAGGGTACGCGAGTTGGGTATGGAGAGTGAATCATGAGGTTCATCCGTAATACGCGCTCCTGCTTCCTGGGAGCGTTGGCCATGATTATGGCTCTGTCGGGCGGGGCGACGGCCCAGGTCGGTTCCGCGGACATCGGGCGAGAGACCCTGCGGCTCTTGCGGGAGCAACGTATCGGGAAAAGCACCCTGCGTCCGCGCCGCCAGCAGTCCAAGGGCGCTCCCAAGCGCATCTGGCAGATTGAGCAAAGCGCCCAAGAAGTCCAGGACCAGCAGACGGCTCAAGCCCCCCCTGCCGCTGAACCAACGCAAACGCCGCCGCAACCCGCGGCCGGCGCAAAGCAGGGTACGATGACCGAGCCTGCACCGCGCGGAGCGGTCGAGCCCGGACCTGCCGCTCTATCGGCCGGACGGGATGTACTCGACTTGGTGCCGGCCGACGCGTTGTTCTGCGTGCG
>DSDH01000621.1 GCA_011055475.1 Phycisphaerales bacterium
GATGGACGCCCGCGGCCTGGGGTGGGCCAGGGACTACATCGCCCCCGGCGGCGGCTGGCGGATGTACGACAAGCTCAAGGCCGTCAACCACGACCAGCCGCCGTACAGCACGCGGTACCCGAAGCTGGCGACGATCCTGGACGAGGCCCCGGCCGAGCCGCGAGGCAACGCCGTCCGCCGCAATATCGCCGTCCGCACCCCCCTGCTGCACACGCCCGATGGACGACGCGAGTTGGTGGATCTCGCCGAGAACTGGAGCACCGACACGCTCGATTTCGTGGATGAAGAGCACTTGAACCTGCGCTTCAAGGACCCGCAACAGGTCCGCCGACACGTGCCGGATTTTGAGCCGATCCCGTTCGACAAGATCGGCCTGCAGCCGGATCGTTCCCGTACCTTGTTGCCACGGTGAAACGCTTCGAAGACGGCGGCCTTTCGAACTCGGCAATGGAAACGAATGACAGGGTAGGAGCAACCCCATGAAGAAGAAGAAGAAGCAGGGCAACGGGTGTCCGGCGGCCATGACCTTGGCTGTGGCAATCGTCGTCGGTTCGATGGCGGCGCATACTTCGGCGGCCACGAACGAGCCGGTGGTCATGCCTGACCCGGCGGCGGTGAATGACACGGTCGCCACCCTCAGTACAACGGCGAGACCTGTCTTGGCGGCAGGTCCGCAGGCCGCGGCGGGCGAAACGGGTGTCAAGATCGCTATCTGGAACGTCCGGGATTTCGACGCCAAGGGCGACGGGGCAACCGATGACACGGCCGCGTTTCAGGCCGCCCTGGACGCCGCAGCCAAGGCCGGCGGCGGGACCGTATTCGCCCCACGAGGCAACTACCTCTTCGCCGGGCGTCTGAACGTCCCGTCGGCCGTCACGCTGGCCGGGGTCTGGGCCTCGGTGCCCGCGCACAACGGCCTTCGCGACCGCGGTACGCCCAAGCCCACCGACGACGGCACGACGTTCCTGGTAACCGAGGGGGCCGGCAACGAAGACGGCCCGCCGTTCATCACGCTGAACACCAACAGCACGCTGCGGGGCGTCGTGCTCTATTATCCGAACCAGAAAATCGACGACGTGCCCGAGGCCTACCCCTGGGCCATCGCGATGCGGGGCAAGAATCCGGCGGTCCTCGCCGTGGAGATGCTCAACCCGTACAACGGCATCGACGCGACCCGCAACGAGCGGCACCTGATCCGCGACGTGCAGGGTCAGCCGCTTCGCCGCGGCATCCTCGTCGATGCCATCTACGACATCGGCCGCATCGAGAACGTGCACTTCAACCCGTGGTGGAGCATGCGGCCCAAGCTCTTTCAGTGGCAGATGGAGCACGGCGAGGCGTTCATCTTCGGCCGCAGTGACTGGCAGTACGTGTATAACACCTTCTGCTTCGGGTACAACGTCGGTTACAAGTTCGTACGGACACGGGCCGGCGTGTGCAACGGCAATTTCCTGGGCATCGGGGCCGATGATTGCCAGACGGCCCTGGTCGTCGAGCAGTGCGCGCCCTTCGGCTTGCTGATCACCAACGGCGAGTTCGTGTCCTTCCACGGACCGGACCCGACGATGATCGACGTACAATCGACGAACACGGGCAGCGTGCGCTTCGTGAACTGCGCCTTCTGGGGGCCCTGCAACCAGATCGCCAGGATCGCCGGCCGCGGGACCGTCGGCTTCGGCGATTGCACGTTCACCCAATGGGGCGGACCCCAGGGCGACCGGCCGGCGATTCAGGCCGCGGGCGGCACGCTGCTGGTCCGGGGCTGCGAGTTCCGCCAGGACCGCCCGCAGATCGACCTGGGCGCCGACGTCCGGCGGGCCGTCATCACGGGGAACATCTGGACCGGCGGCGAACGCGTGAACAATCAGTCCAAGGGGAATGTCCATATCTCCGGCAACGTGGGCGGCCAGTGACCCCGGCGGCTTGCCTGTGAGAAGATGGAGGGCGTACAGATGCGAAGCATGGTATATCGGGCCGGACTCATGGCCGCGTGGGTGACACTCGCGGCCATCGCCTGGGCCGGGTCTGACCCACGCCTGGACGCGGTACAGGCGGCGATGAAACGCTCCACGGCGTTCATGCGGTCGATCTCCACCAACGGCGGCTATTGCGGCATCTACTCGGTCGATCTGAAGCAGCGCTTCGGCGAGGCGACCTATGAACGGGCCCGACCGACCGAGATATGGGTCCAGCCGCCCGGCACGCCCTCCATCGGCCAGTGCTGGCTGGAGGCCTGGCACGTAACGCGGGACCCCGCATACCGGCAGGCGGCCCGCGAGGTGGCCCGGGCCCTGGTCTGGGGCCAGCGTCGCATTGGCGGCTGGGACCATCGCGTGGACGTCGCCCACCTGCGGCCTGATGCGGCCACGCCCGTCCGCCGTGATGGGCATTGCTCCTTCGACGACAACGTCACCCAGGGCGCCCTGGCGTTTCTCATCGACGCCGACGCGGTCCTCGATGAGCCGTGGCTGACCGAGGGGATCGAGCTTGGGCTGCGATTCATGATGGACAGCCAGTTCGCCAACGGGGCCTGGCCACAGTGGTACCCGCTGCGCGGCGGCTACCACGACTACTACACCTTCAACGACGGGGCGATCAACGACTGCATCACCGTGATGCTCAAGGCCCATGCCGTCTATGGCAAGCCCGAGTACCTGGCCAGCGCCCGCAAAGGCGGCGATTTCATCATCGCCTCGCAGGGTCCGCCCGATCAGGCCGGCTGGGCCCAGCAGTATGACCACGAGATGAAGCCGGCGTGGGCGCGTCGCTTCGAGCCGCCCGGCTACTGCTCGGCGGTGACGGCCAACAACATCCGCACGCTCGTCGAGCTCTACCTGGCCACCGACGACGAGAGGTATCTCGGCCCGATCCCCGCGGCCATCCGCTGGCTGGAGGCCTCACCGATCGCGCCGAATCGCTGGGCCCGGCTTTACGAAGTGGGCACCAACCGGCCCATCTACGGCGACCGGGAGAACGGCAACAAGATCATCTACGACTATCAGGCCGTCAGCGAACGTGAGCGAACCAGCTACGGCTGGCAGGGCGAATACGGCATTCGCAGCGCGATTGAGCACTACCGCAGGGTCCACCAGTCCGGGGCGGCCGCGTGGAAGCAGCGCGAGCGGTCCGCCGACCCGCCCAGCCGGTCCGCGACCGAGCGGGCCCTGCGCGACATGGCCCCGCAGGTCCAGCGCGTGCTCGACGCCCTGGACGCCGAGGGTCGCTGGGTGACGGATGGCATGATCCACAGCCGGACGTTCGTGCGGAACTTCACCCTGCTGTGCCGCTACGTGCGGCAGGCCCGGTCCCTGTTGGACCCCTGACGGTTGTGCCCCGAACGCCCCGCCGAGTCGTCGAATCGGTCTTGTTTGAAACCGCCGGGGCGATATAGTGTCGTCTCATGGCCGCATCCTCGGACAATTCGGTCGGCATCGTCGCCACGCAGCACGTGCGCGTGGTCGAGGCCGATGACCCCATGCCGCTGGACTGCGGCAAGATGCTCGGCCCCATCGACGTGGCCTACGAGACCTACGGGCAGCTCACGCCCGAGCGCGACAACGTGGTGCTCATCTGCCACGCCCTGAGCGGCGACGCCCACGTGGCCGGTGTCCACGGTCCGGATGACCGCAAGCCCGGCTGGTGGGACATCATGGTCGGGCCCGGCAAGGGCATCGACACGAACAAGTACTTCGTGATCTGCTCGAACGTCCTCGGCGGCTGCCGCGGCACGACCGGACCGGGCAGCATCGACCCGGCGACGGGCAGACCCTACGGCCTGACGTTCCCCATCGTGACCATCGGCGACATGGTCCGCGTGCAAAAGCGGCTGCTGGATAAGCTCGGCATCGAGCGGGTCCTGTGTGTGCTGGGCGGCTCGATGGGCGGCATGCAGGCCCTGCAGTGGGCGGTCCGCTACCCGGAGACGATCCACGCCGCGGCGGTCATCGCCTCGACCACGCGGCTGGGGGCTCAGGCCATCGCCTTCGACGCCGTTGGACGCAACGCCATCCTGGCCGATCCGAATTTCGCCGGCGGCGGCTACCCCGAGGACCAGCCGCCGGTCAGCGGGCTGGGCATCGCCCGCATGATCGGGCACATCACGTACCTGTCCGAGAAGAGCATGCACGAGAAGTTTGGCCGGGCCCTGCGCCGGGCGGACAACTACAGCTACGATTTCGCCTCCGAGTTCGCCGTCGAGACGTACCTGGACTACCAGGGCCAGACCTTCGTCGAGCGCTTCGACGCCAACAGCTACCTGTACATCACCAAGGCAATGGACTACTTCGACCTGGCGGCCGAGGCCGGCGGCGACCTGACCGCGGCGCTGTCACGGACGCACAGCCGCTTTTTGGTGCTCAGCTTCAGCAGCGACTGGCTCTTCACGCCGCGACAATCCGAGGACATCTGCGACACGCTGACCGGCCTGTGCCGCCCGGTCCGCTACTGCAATATCGAATCGCCGTATGGGCATGATGCGTTCCTCCTGGAACCGGACACCCTGGGCCGGATTCTGAGCGGCTTTCTGGACAGCATGCACCGCGAGGTCCGCGGCCAGGCCCAGCCGACCGCCCTGCCGAGCCCATCGCCGGGCGAAACCGATCCCGATCCCCGTCGGGCCCGTGTGGACTACGAGCTGATCGAGGCCCTGATCGAACCGGGCAGCCGCGTGCTGGACGTCGGCTGCGGCGATGGCGAGCTGCTGGCCCGGCTCGTCCGGGACAAGGGCATCCAGGCCGAGGGCATCGAGATCGACCAGGAGCAGGTGATCCGCTGCATCAAACGGGGCCTGCCCGTGATCCACCGCGACATCGAGCGGGGCGTGGGGACCTACTGCGAGACGTGCTTCGATTACGCGATCCTGTCGCAGACCGTCCAGACGCTCAAGGACCCCGCCCGGGCCCTGCTGGAGCTGCACCGCGTGGCCCGGCGGGTGATCGTCAGCTTCCCGAACTTCGCCCATTGGGGCTGCCGCTTGCAGTTGCTGCTGGGCGGCCGGGCCCCGGTGACGTCCCAGTTGCCCTTCGAGTGGCACGATTCGCCCAACATCCACTGCCTGTCGCTGAAGGATTTTGACCGGTTCTGCCGCTCCCTGGGCCTGCGGATCGAGAAGCGCATCCCGCTGGGCACGCGGCGTCGGCGGCCCATCCGGGCGTGCCCCAACCTGCTGGCCAGTCAGGCGGTGTACGTGACCTCGCGGGCGTGAAAACGGACGGTGAGCACCTCCAGCCCCCCAGTCCCCTTGCCGATCATGAAGAGCAACGGCTTATACTAAACCCCAGTGGTTGTGCGTTGTATGGGTGATGCGATGGGCCTCTGCGGAACCGCGGAACGGGCATTTGTCGCAAACGAAGGAAAAGATTTCGCAAGAAACGGTTTGCGGCGAAAGTCGCCAACCGCTATAATAATGATACTACTGGGACCCCTCCCTCTTGAGCCGGTCGGGCCTTGCGGAGAGGCTCAAGGCCGGTTTTATTGGACGGGGGGCGGCCACACAGAAAGGGAACGCCATGAAACGCAATGCCTTCACACTCATCGAGCTTCTTGTCGTGATCGCCATCATCGGCATGCTGCTGGCGGTGCTCATCCCGGCGTTGCAGTACGCCAAGGAACAGGCCACCGCTATCGTGTGTATGGCGAATCAGTCAGGATTGATTCGGGCCTGGATGCTGTATGCTGATGACAATAGTGGCAATATTGTAGGTGGTTCTACGTACAATTGGCGCGAAACGCCCGACCATTGGTGCGAAGCCCCGCTGTACAACGTGGGAGACAACCCAGCGGGCAGCATTCCCACTGCGGCTGATGTAACACTAGAGTATCGTTTCAACGGAATCAAATCCGGGAAGTTGTTTCCGTACACTGAGACCGTGAAACTGTACCACTGCCCGAATGACAAGAACTACAAGGTTCAGCCGGAGCCGTATCGTGTGTATCGAACGTACGCGGTTGCTGGCTGCATGAAAAGCGAAGACGGCGCCCCCGGGCGAGATCGATCTATCTCGGTCCCGCCGAGCAATACGCTGAAACGCCTGATTTGTGTATATAAACGGACCGAGATTAGTTCTCCGGCCACTAAGTACGTGTTTGTCGAGGAGGATGTAGTTAACAGTCCGGTGCACTCGCCGCAGTGGCGCAACGAGGGTGGATTCGTGTTGATGGCCAATAACGACTACTGGCAGTGGTGGGACATTATGGCCCCGTTCCACCGTAACCGGAGTACCCTGAGCTTTGCCGATGGACATGCAGAGAAGTTGACTTGGAGGGATCCTCGTACGATTGCGTTGATGAACAACGAGCCCCTTCCCGGTGGAGGCGGGGTGCCGGGTAACCGCCAACCTGACAACGAAGACATGGTGTATATGAATACAGGCTATATGGCCACGCACTAGCGGGCCGTTGAAAAAGTATCACCCCGGGCCCCGGATCGAGTCCGGGGCAGGCTTTGATCCGGGGTCCACGCGCGACATGGGGTGTGCTTTGTGCCCGCAAAGTGTGGATTCCCGATGGAGTGGAAACGCCCCGCAGGCGGGCGGGAATGACAAGAAAGAGCCCTTTCTGTGGCCCGCACGTTTTTCAACAGACTGCGAGCGGGTGTGTAACCGGAGGGCAAGTGTTATCCGGCTCTCTCCCGCGGTAATACAGGTGCGTAAGTGGGGGGTGTTTTTGTGCTCAGGCGATCAGGGCGAAGGCCTCGCGGGCGATCATGCCCTCGCGGATCCCCAGGGCCCGCGCGGCGGCGTTGGCGCCGGTGACCGGCCGGTCGCAGAACCGATCGAGCGTGCCGATGGGATCGGCGGCGCTGCTTTGCACGATGGCCGCGGCCTTGCCAAAGCCCTGGCACGCCTCCACGTCGATCGCCGGACACGCCAGAAAGCCCTTGCCGCCCGTCACCAGCAGCAGGCTAAAGCCCGGCCATTTGACGCAGATGCCCTCCACCGGACCGTTGGGCGTCTCGAATCGTTGGCTAATCGTCTCCATCGTCGGCTCCTCTTCATGGATCGCACATGCCAGTACGACTATATCGGAAAGATGATGGCCGCGGCTTGACGGGGATGTGGCCGCCACCCGGCGCGTCGGGTGGGCTGTGCCCACGCGGTGTTCACGCCATGCAGGCCCTCCCAAGTGGGTGGCATGGCCACACTTGTGTGGCCATGGGACGACGAACGCCCCGTATCGCCAGGACATGCCCACGCGAGCGTGGGCATGCCACCCGACAACGAAGGCCAGACCCTTCGGTCGGGATGAC
>DSDH01000308.1 GCA_011055475.1 Phycisphaerales bacterium
AAAGAACATCCCCGTCGGCGCCGGTTTGGGTGGCGGCAGCAGCGACGCCGCCGCGACCCTGATCGGGCTCAATCGGCTCTGCGACTTGGGAATCGACGACGCGGACCTGACCGCCGCAGCGGCGCAATTGGGCAGCGACGTGCCCTTCTTCCTAAACGGGCCGGTGGCCTTCTGCACCGGACGCGGCGAAAAAGTCACTCCCTTGGGCGTGCATTTCCCGTTCGCCGCATTGTTGCTCGTCCCGAATGTAAATGTCTCCACCAAAGCCGTTTACGAGAATTACCGGCATGACCCGGGGGCCTATGAACGCGCCGCGGGACCGATAAAGCGGCTGATTGCGGAAAAACAGATTGATTCATTGGCCCGCTTGTGCACAAATATGCTTGAACCAAGCTGCTTTGCCTTATACGGTGAACTGGCCAGGCTGAAGTCAGACGTGGAGGCGCTGGGTATCCGGCCGGTCTGTCTCAGCGGCAGCGGAAGTGCGATGTACTGCCTGTCTTGCGGCACCGGCTCAGACCTCGAGCATTGGCAGTCGAGGATTCGCGAGCGCCTCGGCTGTGAGAGTGTGATCGTCGGCAACAACAGATGGTAGGTGTGTGCACGGGGCAGGCCTCATGGAAATCACCGAAGTGCGGGTCAAGCTTGTGGCCAACAAGGACGACCGCCTCAAGGCGTTCTGCTCAATGACCTTCGACAACGAGTTCGTCGTTCGGGACATCAAGGTCATTGAAGGCACCGGCGGGCTGTTCGTGGCCATGCCGTCGCGAAAGATGAGCGACCATTGCGGGCGATGCGGCGGAAAGAACCACCTGCGGGCCAAGTACTGCAACAACTGCGGGGCGTCGCTGGACGAGAATCGCGCCCATCCGGACGTCCAGGGTCGCATGAAGCTGCACGCGGATGTCGCCCACCCGATCAACGCGGCGTGTCGAAAACGCATCCAGGACCGGATCGTCGAGGCATACCACGAAGAGGTCGAGCGCTCCAAGCAACCCGGCTACAAACCGGTGGACCTGGACGAACCCGACTACGACGTCCCCGACGAAACGCACTGAGCGGGGCGACATCGGGCCTGCCGACCGGGGGATTCCATGCCGCCATCCGCAAACTCAGGTGGCGGTCTTTGAATTACTCCTCTGCAATGAGTTCCTCCAGAACGCGGTCCAACGCCGCGTCCAGGTTCTCATTAAGAGCGTATTCGTCGCGATCAATCTGCCGCCGAACGGCGACGACCTTCTCCTGACGAATCTCCGGCAAGTGGCTGATGATTCGCAGCAGCCGCCCCAGCGGAGTCGACGTCAGGTTGTCCAGCAACTCGCCGGAAACGAGATCGTCGTCGATCCCGACCTCCCTTTCGAATCGTCCGGATTCGGGGATTGGCGCGTGCCATGTTCGATGTTGTTCTGTGTGGTCCGGTGTGCTCATGTGTTTGACCTGCCTTTTTTGTGCGGCAGCCAACAAATCGTCCGTTCCTTGTTGTCTAACCGGCCTTGTGGCGGCCCGCTGCCACCACAACATGTTGTGTTTGCCTCGATTTCCCTTCGGGGCCTGAACAACCGTTACAGTACTGGTATCGTCGGTCAAGGTTCGATGACTTGAAAAAAACACTCACGAGTTGTAACTTATTCTCTTTCAGATGCTTATGATGATCTCTGGCCCGCAGGGCATCGGCTGAGACGCGATCCGCCCCCACTCTTGGCCTATTTTCACAATCCATTTCCGGACGGCCGCGGAGATGGGAAGAATAGGAAGGGCCCAATATGTTGTGTTCGCCTCGGCCCGCTGGTTTTTTGCTCAATATTTCGGCCGAGCAGCCCTGCCCCCCCCTCCCGCAACGCCCGATAACTGCACATGCGGAACTCATCGGCCCCGATGCCATCCTGGAGCATCCCCATTCTGCCCTGGCCAATCCAGGCTGGGCCCGGCCGAAGTCGATCCTGAAGCTTGACCTGCGTCCCGATAATAGGGTATGCTGAAGACTGGCTTTGGGTGGGCCGATCCTGCAAGTGGGGAAAGATGACGCATAACCGGCGACCACACGCGTTTACCTTGATCGAGCTGCTCGTAGTCTTGAGCATCATCTCGATGCTGATGTCCATCATGCTGCCCTCCCTGCGAAGGGCCAAGGAGCAGGCCCGCCAAGTGGTCTGCCTGTCGAACGTCAGGCAGTTCATCACTGCATGGAGCACCTACGCCATGGAGTACAACGAACGCATCTGTTCGTCCTACACCCATTTGAATCAACCCAACCCCTGGGACGACGGCCACGTGCCGGGCAATCGGTTCAACAACTGGGTGGCCGATGGGCCGGGCGTGGGCTTCAATCCCGTCTGCAATACCGAGCAGGCCCTGCGCGACGGCGTCCTGTTCGACTTTGTCCAGACGGTTGATCTGTATCGCTGCCCCAGCGATCACCGCCGGCTGGTGCGCAGCTACTCCATCGCCCACGCCATGGGCTGCCCCCACAATTATGAGGGCGAACGGACCTATACCACGAGCCTGGAGGTCCGCAGCCCGAGCGAGCGGATGGTCTTCGTCGACGCCCGCGCGGGCACGACCCGCGGCCCCGATGGAACGGTGGGCCATCTCGGCTGCTTCACCCCCGTCAACACCGTCTCGGACGAGTGGCTTGGCGGCGCCGTGCAGTTGTCCGCGCGGCACGATGGCCAGTGCAACATGGCCTTCGCCGATCTGCACGTTGACCGGTGGAGATGGCGGGACCCCAGAACCGTCGATTACGCCCTGGGAAACATGGGCTTCTCTGAGTTCCAGGCGGCCTCACACGAGAATATCGACCTGCCGCGGCTCAAGGAGATACTGCGCCCGGCCACCTTCCGCTGATCGGGCCGGCGGGCCGCACGGAGGATTTTGATGTCGTTCGACGCGAACGAGTGGAAGTACCGATGGTGCCGCTTGGAGCAATGGTGGCGGCAATGGCCGGTTCGCCAGTGGGTCAACCAACATCCGCGGCTTGTCGTCGGCATGGCCACGGTCTCCACGCTGTTGCTCCTGATCGTCGTGGTTTCCATGCTGATCGGCGGGGAAAGTGCCGAGCCCGTGACGTCCGATCAGGCATGGTTCTATGATCTGAACACGGGCAAACTGTTCGCCGTCTCCGCCTCCAAGGTCCCGCCCGTAGCCACCCCCTCCGGGCCGACGCCCGATGGTGCACCGGCCGGCGTCCGCGCGTATGTCGTGACGTACGGCTCCGGGGGCGATCGATCCGAACCGACGGTTGCCTATCTGGAGACCCGCGCGCCGGACACGCCGCCGAGCGCGTACCATGCCGCTCATCAGCACTTCGGCGCCGAGTGGGGCAAGGGCCTGCTCGTCCGCCGCGTCGACGATCCGGAATGGGTCCCCGCCGACAGCCCCACGGGCCGCGCGATCATCGAACGGGCCCACCAACCCGATGATCAGGGCCGCATGCCGGAACCGTACTTGCCCTGAGCCGCATACACGCCCCGTTTCTCTATCCGCCGTGTCATATCTCCCGTAGGCCGTTCGTCCATATAGGGGCCTGAGCATGGACCCCGCCCGGCTGATCCGGTATAGTCGGGCCAGCCGCATGCGCAACGATCGCGGCCGGACCTTAAGGGATAGACGCCTTGGATACGCACGGCCCATACGACATGGAAGCGCAACTGACGCAAGGCTCGGTCGCCGGTCGATTGATCCGCCTGGCGATCCCGATAGCCTGGGGCATCTTCGCGATCATGGCCTTCAACCTCGTCGACACGTATTTCGTCAGTCGGCTGGGCACGGTGCCGCTGGCCGCCATCACCTTCACGTTCCCCGTGGTCATGACGGTCGGCAGCATCGCCGTGGGGCTGGGAGTCGGGGCGGCCTCGGCCATCAGCCGCGCCATCGGACGCGGTGATCCCAGCCAGGTGCGGCGACTGACCACCAACAGCCTGCTGCTGGCCGTGCTGATCGTGGTTCCGTTCTGCCTGTTGGGCCTGGTGACGATCGATCCCTTGTTTCGCCTGCTCGGCGCCGACGACCAAACGTTGGGGCTGATTCGCCAGTATATGGAGGTCTGGTACCTGGGCATGGTCTTCCTGATCGTGCCGATGGTGGGCAACAACGCCTTGCGGGCGGCGGGCGACGCGCTCAGTCCGTCGGTGATTATGACCGTCTCGGCCGGGATCAACGTCGTGCTCGATCCGATCCTGATCTTCGGGGGGTTCGGCATCCCGGCCCTGGGGCTGCGCGGAGCGGCCATCGCAACCGTCATTGCGCGGGCCGCCTCCCTGATCGCCGCACTGGCCGTGCTGTCCCGCGGCAAAGGCATGCTCAGCGTGCATCCGGGAACGCTGTCCGTGATGCTGCGATCGTGGGCGCGTATCCTTCACGTCGGGATTCCGGCCGCAGGGATGTTCATGATCATCCCGATCTCAACGGGCATCCTGACGCGGATGTTGGCCTCGTTCGGGGCCGGGGCGGTCGCGGCGTTCGGCGTGGCCACGCGGATCGAATCGTTCGCGTTCCTGTTGATCTATGCCCTCTCGACCAGTCTGACGCCCTTCGTGGGGCAGAATACCGGGGCCGGACGTTTCGAGCGCGTGCGCCGGGGACTGCGCTGGTCGTATGGCTTCTGCCTGTTTTGGGGCCTGGCCGCGGCGGTCGTGCTGGGGCTGTTCGGTCGGCCGTTGGCGACGCTGTTCAGTAAGGAGCAGAACCCCGAGGTCATTGGCCTGGCGGCCCTCTATCTTCGACTGGTGCCCATCAGTTACGGCATGCAGGGTATCAGTCTGATGGTCATCGCGGCGTTTAATGCGTTGGGACACCCCCTGCCGGCGACGACGTTGACCTTCTTGCGGACCGTGTTGATCACGGTTCCGCTGGCCTGGGTGCTCAAGCTCTGGCTGGGACCGGCGGGCATCTTCCTGGGTATGGCGATGGCCAATCTGATGGTAGGGCTTCTGGCGTATCTCTGGACGCATCGGGTGCTCCGCCACGCCGAGGCCCTGCATGGCCGGGAGGGCTTCCCGTTCGAGGCCGTCGGCGTCTGATGTCCACAGTGGCGACGTTCCTGAGCCACCGGCTTGTCAGGCATCGGGTTTTTGCTATAGTACATACGCTGCGATCGTTCGAGGAAAGGGGCGAACGGTGACCGAGTTCGAATCGCTCAAAGAGGCGCTGACCTTTGCCGCCGAAAAGGAGCAGGCATCGGTGGACTTCTATTCGCAGTTGGCCCAGCGGATGGAGGAGCCCACGACGCGGGCCCTTATGGAAGACCTGGCCGCCGAAGAGGCCGAGCACCGGTCCCGCGTGGAGCTGGAGATTATGAAGCTGGGGCACGTCGTCGACCCGGACGCGATACAGGCCCGCCCGCGAATCACCGGCATCGAGGCCCTGGAGGAGGTCCCCACGGACTTTTCGCCGCTGGAAGGGCTGCGGCTGGCGATCCGCAAGGAGGAGGCGGCGTTCCGTCTGTACGTGGAGCTGCTCGCCGAAACCCGAGACCCCGAGATTCGTGAGGCTCTGCTGGCCCTGGCCCAAGAGGAAGTGCGACACAAGGTGCGTTTCGAGAAGGTCTACGAGGCCTTGCAGGCACGAGAACGGCAGGGCTGAGCCGGGGGCCCGCTACGAACGCGACCGGGCGGATGACGCCACGACATCGGTGGAGAATTACGGATGATCGAATGGTTCAAGGCCTTGCACCCCGTCGCTCAGGCATTGATGGCGACGCTCTTCACGTGGGGCCTGACGGCCTTGGGGGCCTCGCTGGTGTTTCTGACCCGTTCGGTGGGACGTCGAACGCTGGATTTCATGCTCGCCTTCGCCGGCGGCGTGATGATCGCGGCCAGTTTCTGGTCGCTGTTGGCGCCGGCCATCGCCATGGCCGAGGATCAGGGGCAGATCGCGTGGATCCCGGCGGCGGTGGGGTTCCTCCTGGGTGGTGCGTTTATCCGCTTGATCGACCGGTTCCTCCCCCACTTGCACCTGGGCTTTCCCAGCGATGAGGCCGAGGGCATCAAGACCCCATGGCGACGCAGCATCCTGCTGGTGCTGGCGATTACACTGCACAACATTCCCGAGGGTCTGGCGGTGGGCGTAGCCTTTGGAGCGCTGGTTCACGGGGGCGAGCAGGCCAGCCTGGCCGCAGCCTGTACGCTGGCCCTGGGTATCGGCATTCAGAACTTTCCCGAAGGCACCGCTGTCTCGGTGCCCCTGCGACGCGAGGGGATGGGTCGATTCAAGGCCTTCTGGTACGGCCAGCTCTCCGGCATGGTTGAACCGATCAGTGGCGTGCTCGGCGCGGTCGCGGTTCTGGCCGTTGCCCCGGCCCTGCCCTACGCCCTGAGCTTCGCCGCCGGCGCGATGATCTTTGTCGTCGTCGAAGAGGTCATCCCCGAAAGCCAGCGCGAGGGGAACGTCGACCTGGCCACGGCCGGCGCCATGTTGGGCTTTGCCGTTATGATGACGCTGGACGTGGCCCTGGGCTGAGCAGTCTGGGGGCTGCTCCGCGTCCGTCGCGCCCTTCGTCGTCGCATTTCATAATGATCGAGATCGGGGACCCGCGGCTTGCCAGGCCCCGACGGCCGTGTTAGGATGCGCGGCGTCGGAATAAACCGAAACCTCGTGGTCGGAAGGGTCCTTCGTGTCCATCAGGATGGCATACATGATCGCCATCGCCGTGTCGGCGGCCTCGCTGACCGGCTGTGCCCTGTCCTCGCCACAGCCGTGGCCCGCGCAGGACGAACGGATCGAATTGCCCTCGTTGCGGGATATCGCCGCGGCCCGACGCAGTGGCCCCCACACGCTGTTGTTGCCGCCCGCCCTGAGAACGCCCGAACAGCAGGCCGCCGCGACCCAGCCGCCCCCCAAACGGTCCGTGATCGCGGAGATTGAGGGGGCAAGCCGGCTGGCCTCGGCCTGGGATCGACGACAGGTCTACCGCCAACTGGCCGCCGAACGTGGGGTCGACGACGCCAGCCAGTGCCATCTGGTTAACGCTGCACTCGATCACCTGATCAGTGAAACGGCCAAGGAAGAAGTCCTGCTGGTGCTGATGACCAACCCCGACTTCAGCCCCGTCGCGGAGGAACTGATCCTCCAGCGATTGACCAATTTCACGTCCCCCGCCCGGCGGCAGCGCCTGCTGGCCGCCATGCCGCGATTCCGCGGAATTGACCGGTCCGAACTGGATCTTCTCGGCTGGCTATGGGACAGGCTCCGATAATCGCGGCGTGCACAGCGCGATCCGAGGCCCATTCCG
>DSDH01000310.1 GCA_011055475.1 Phycisphaerales bacterium
ACGGAACCGACTGACCGGGCCGCGACATCGCAAGTCTTCGGATATACAGAGTCCTGCGGTCGTCCCCGTGTTACGCATCCTTTTCCAACAATTTTCGGATGGGCCGGCACATCGCCTTTGCAGAGGATCTCAAGGCGGCCCGCCCCCGGCGACGCCCCGGATCGAGCGTATTTTCGTTGGAGCGACGCACCGGTTGTGCTAGGATCGGCGGCCACGATGGGTATGGGAAGGACAGGATCATGATCGAACGAATGCGTTGCCACAAGCTTTGGCGGCTGGTCGCCCTGCCGGTCATCCTTGGACTGTTCTCGCTGGGCTGTCAGCACCTGCACGACGCAAGGCCGCCTTTGGCCGCCGGGACCTCGGATCGACTGTTCGATTACCGCCAGATGCAGTTGGCCAACGGGCTGACGGTCCTCACGCTGGAGGACTTCTCCTGTCCGATCGTGGCCGTCCAGGTCTGGTATCACGTGGGCTCCAAGGACGAGCGGCCCGACCGCCAGGGCTACGCCCACATGTTCGAGCACATGATGTTCAAGGGCACCGACCGCGTGGGCGACGACGAGCACTTCAAGCTCATCAACCGCGTGGGCGGCACGCTCAACGCGGGCACGTATTTCGACTGGACCTTCTTCTACGAAACGCTGCCCGCCGACCAGGTGGAGCTGGCGCTGTGGCTCGAGGCAGAGCGAATGAACTTCCTGCGGATCGACCAGCAGGCGTTCGACACGGAGCGCAACGTCGTGGAAGAAGAGCTGCGGATGTACGAGAACCGGCCGTATGGCACGCTCATGAAGAAGCTGCTGCCCGGCCTGTTCGAGGTGCACCCGTACCGCTGGCCGCCGATCGGGAACCTGGCCCACCTGCGGGCCACGAGCGTCGCGGACCTGCGGACGTTCTGGAAGCGCTACTACGTGCCCGATAACGCCGTGCTCGTCATCGTCGGCGCGATCTCGCATGAAAAGGCGCAGGCGCTGGCCAAGCGTTACTTTGGCTGGGTCCCATCGCAGGGTGAGCCGCCCCGCGTCACGGTGCGTGAACCGGTATGGGAGGAACCCCGCACGATCGTGATCGACGATGAGAACGCCCCTGCGGGCCTGGTCAGCCGCGTGTGGCGGACCGTACCGCGGGGCCACGCCGATGAGGTGCGTCTGGACCTGCTGGCGGAGGTTCTCGGCGGGGGCAAGAGCTCGCGACTCTACCGCGACCTCGTCGCCGACAGGCAATGGGCTGTTGAGGCTCAAGCGTCCACCTGGAACCTGCAACAGGATGGGCTGTTCTTCGTGGACATCACCCAGGCCGAGGGAACCGACCCGAACGCGATCGCGACCGCGATCGCGGAGCACGCACAAGTGCTTCGCGCACGGCCCATCACCGAGGATGAGCTGACCAAGGCCCGCAACCAGATGCTCAAGGGCGTGGTGACGCAGAACTTGAGCATCGACAGCAAGGCCCGACTGCTTGGCTCGACGACGATCGACACGGGCGATCCGTCCAAGGTCAACGCACTGCTGGACGAGATTCGCGCGGTCACGCTCGAAGACCTGCGGGCCGTGGCGCATCGCTATCTGTCGCCCGAGCGATGCACGACCTTCATCGTGTTGCCGAACAAGCAGGGCATGCAGGCCGGTTCAAAGGACGATGAGACCGCGGCGGTCACCGCCCAGCCGGAGCTCAACCCGCCGCCGCCCGGTCGACCCGGCGTGGAGCGACCGGAGGATTGGCCGGCCGAACCGCCGATGGGACCGTTGGTCTCTCAGACGCCAATGCCGCGGTTCGAGCGCTTCGAGCAGGCCAACGGGCTGCGCGTGCTGGTCGTGCCCAACCACGAGGTGCCGTTCGTGACGGTCATGCTGGGTCTGCAGGACGGCGCCTGGACCGAGACCAAGCCCGGCACGGCCAACCTGGCGATGCAGATGCTCACCCGCGGCACCACCGAGCACAGCGAGGCCGACTTGGCCTGCCTCCTGGATGAGAACGCCATCTCCCTGTACGGCTCGGCGTCGATGGACACGGCGACGGTCCGGGCCGATTGCCTGACCGATTCGCTGGACCTGGCGGTCGAGCTCCTGGCCGAGGTGGCCCTGCAGCCGACGTTCGCCGAGGAGGAGTTCGAGAAGCTCCGCCTGCAGGAGCTGACGGGCTTGGCGATCCAGCAGGCCGACCCCCGGTACCTGGCTGACAAGGTCTATCGCAAGGCGCTGTATGACCGCCATCCGTATGCGCGGACCGTGAGCGGCGAGCCGGAGGACGTGCGTGCGCTGGCGGCCGATGACCTGCGCTCCTGGTGGACCCAGGCCGCCCGGCCCGACCGCGCGGTGCTCATCTTCGCCGGCGACATCACACCGGCCCGCGCCCGGGACCTCACGAAGCGCCATCTTGGCGATTGGCGAGCCCCGGCGATGGACCAGCGACCCGGCTTACCCGAACCGCCGACTATCGACCAGCGCCGTATTCTGCTGGTGGACATGCCCGGCTCGGCCCAGTGCCAGATCCGCGTCGGCTGCCGGAGCATCACCCGCCAGGATCAGCCGGACTACTTCATCAGCCGGGTGGTGAGCAACTACTTCGGCGGCACGTTCGACAGCCGCCTGAACAAGAGCATCCGCGTGGAAAAGGGCCTGACCTACGGGGCCCGGGGCGGCTATGCCGCCCACCGCTTCGACGGGGAGTTCACGATCAGCACCTTCACCAGGACCGATGCGGTCGTCGAGGCCGTCGGCGCCATCTTCGACGAGATCGATCGGCTCCTGGCCGAGCCGCCCGCGCCCGATGAATTGGCCGACACCAAGAGCTACTTCCTGGGCAGCTTCGTCCGAAACCGCGAGACGCCGCAGGCCGTGGCCGACGATCTGTGGCTGATCGAAAGCCACAGCCTGAAACCGGACTACCTGCAGACGCTCCTGGCCGAGATCGCCGCAACCGAGGCGGGCGACTGCCGGGCCCTGGTCCAGGAAACGCTGGACCCCGGTCGAATGATCGTGGTCGTGACCGGCGACGCCGCCAAGATCCGCCCCGCCCTGGAAGAGATCGCCCCGGTCACGGTCGTCCAGCCGCCGCAGCCCGAGTCCGGCGACCCGCCCCGATAGACGCCGGCGGCCCTGAAGATGGGGCAATCGCCCTTGCAAAAGTCCCGGCCGGGGCTATACTTAGAGGCCTTGCACCGAAACACGGAAAGGACAGGCCACGATGTCTGAGCGAAGCGAAATCGACCTCAAGAAGGTCGAGAAACTGATTGACCTGATGAAGGAGCACGACCTGATCGAGGTCGAGCTGGTTGACGGCAAGAGCCGGGTGCACCTGCGGCGGCCCGAACCGCCCGGCGCCCCGGCCGGGCCGACCATTCTGCCCATCGCGACGGGCATGCCCGGCGCGACGGCCGCTCTGGGCCCCGGCGCTGCCCCGGAGGCGGCTCCCGCCGGGGGGCCGGAGACCAATGTCGTAGAGATTCCCTCTCCGATGATCGGCACGTTCTACTCGGCTCCCGGCCCCGACGCCGAACCCTATGTCCGCGTCGGCAGCAAGATCCGTCCGGGCACGGTCGTCTGCATCGTCGAGGCGATGAAGGTGATGAACGAAATCAAGGCGGACGTCTCCGGGACGATTACGGACGTGCTGTGCAAGGCGGGCGAGCCCGTGGAGTTCGGCCAGCCCCTCTTCCGCGTGCGCCCGGAGAGCTGATTCCCACCGATCCCCACTGGGCAGGTGTTTGCATGTTTTCAAGGATTCTGATCGCCAACCGTGGAGAGATCGCCGTCCGGATTATCCGGGCCTGCCACGATCTGGACATCGAGGCCGTCGTCGTCTGCTCCCAGGCCGACAAGGACGCCGCCTACGTGCAGTGGGCCGACGAGGCCGTGTGCATCGGGCCGCCCAGCCCGATGGAAAGCTATCTGAACATCCCGCGGATCATCAGTGCCGCCGAGATCACCGATGCCGAGGCCATCCATCCGGGCTATGGCTTTCTCGCCGAGAACGCCCACTTCGCTGAGATCTGCCGGGAATGCGGCATCACGTTCATCGGCCCCACGCCCGAGGCCATGCGTCTGCTGGGCGACAAGGTCGAGGCCCGGACCCTGGCCAAGAAGGCCATGGTGCCCGTCGTGCCCGGCTCGGAAGGACCGATCGAAAACGACCAGCAGGCGCTCAAGCTGGCCAACGAGATCGGCTATCCGGTCATGCTCAAGGCCGCCGCCGGCGGGGGCGGTCGCGGCATGCGCGTGGCGCACAGCGACATCACCTTGCGAAGCGCCTTTGCCGCCGCCAGGGCCGAGGCCGAAGCGGCCTTCAAGAACGGCACGCTTTATCTTGAGAAGTACATCGAGCGGCCCCGGCACGTCGAGGTGCAGGTCCTGGCCGACAACGCCGGCAACGCCGTGCACCTCTTCGAGCGTGATTGCACGATCCAGCGGCGCCATCAGAAGCTCATCGAGGAATGCCCCTGCCCCGTGCTGGACGACCAGACCCGCGAAAACCTCTGCAAGGCCGCCCTTCGCCTGATCCAGGAGGCCGGCTATCAGAACGCCGCCACGTGTGAGTTTCTGCTCGACCGGGACAACAGTTTCTACTTCATCGAGGTCAACACCCGCATCCAGGTCGAGCACACCATCACCGAGATGATCACCGGCCAGGACCTGGTCCAGTGGCAGATCCGCCTGGCCGCGGGCGAGGCGTTGCCCCTGCGGCAAAAGGACATCCACATGCAGGGCGTGGCCATCGAGTGTCGCATCAACGCCGAGGACCCGGCCCGTGACTACACGCCGTCGCCCGGTCGATTGACGCGTTTCATGCCGCCGGGCGGTCTGGGGGTGCGGGT
The DNA here is from genome assembly GCA_011055475.1 of Phycisphaerales bacterium. Lineage (GTDB taxonomy): Bacteria > Planctomycetota > Phycisphaerae > Sedimentisphaerales > Anaerohalosphaeraceae > DSDH01. The sequence goes on from DSDH01000310.1 coordinate 4,817, forward strand.
CGATACCCACCTGACGCCGGGCGAGACCATCAGCCCCTACTACGACTCGCTGATCGCCAAGCTCATCGTCCACAAGCCCAGCCGCGATGAGGCCATCCGCACCATGAAGCGGGCCCTGCGGGAGTTCCGCATCGAACCGATCGCGACGACGATCCCCGCTCACCTGGAGATCCTCTCGCACAACCAGTTCGTCACGGCCGACGTGGACACCGGCTTCATCGGCCGCAACATGAGCTGACCTGCCGCCGCCGCTCTTACACCGCGAGGGTCACGGGCACCGTAACGGAAACGCGGCGCGTAAAAAAACGGGGCCGTGGTCGCAAGACCCGGGCCCCGTCGTTCCACCCTGCGGGCCGTGCGGCCGGTCAATCGTTCCAGCCGCTGGTCCAATAGCCGTCTTCGGGGTAACGGTACTGCGTATCCTCGTAGTAGTAGCCGTACTCCTCGCCTTCGACATCGGCGCCGTACTCATTCTGTTGCCAGGTCCCTTGGTCGTAGTCCCACGAGTTGTCTTCCCAGGAGTCCTGACCGCCCCAGTTCGACTGGTCCTCGTACCAGGAGTATTCATCATCCCACGAATACTGCGCCTCATCCCAGGAGTACTCCTGACCCCGCCAGTCCTGCCAGCCGGCCTGGTCCTGGTCGTAGTATGAAAACTCGTCCTCGCGGAAATAGCACTCGGGCTGCCCCTGGTAGGAGTAGTCCTGCCGTTCGCCGTAGTACGAGCTCAGATCATCGTAGTAGGCGTATTCCTCATAGTACCCGTAGTTCCCGCCTTCGCTCCAGTACGCCTCGGGCGTGTTGTACCAACCGTACTCATGGTTCCAGTCCCACCGAGTCCACCCGTCGTCGGTGCTCTGGTCATGCATGGCGGCGTAGCTGTCGTAGAGTTCCCCGTCGAAGTAGTACTGGTCCTCCCAACGGGTGTCCGTGCGCCAATCAGTGGTGGCCTGTTGGGTCGACTGCTGGCAGCCGACCACACAAACGCCCAGACCCAGGACGACGATCGTTGCGAGCTTTCTGGTCATGTCTTTTTCCTTTCCCTTCGCGAACCGTCAATACGTATCCGGAGCTTCCTATGAAAAGCCTAAAAAACAAAATCCGACCTGCCCAAGTATCGGCAATCGCGGCCGTGGCGTTCGGTCTGTTTCGTGGGGGTTTGGGGGCCTGCAAGGGCCGGCTCAGACGGATCGGCGCGCCGGGCCGCCGATAAAACAAGGGGCAATAACAGTGGGGATCGCCGGCCGAGCGGCCGGTCCAGGATGCATCGGCGAGAATCGCAGGGGACTTGAGCGAAAGAAAAACTTCGCGACGGAGAAAAAATCCTTTCCGCGCCCACCCGGGCGGCGCGAAACCGCCTGATAACTGCTCCGATCCATCCGAATCGACGCCTCGCCCGCACGCCGAGCCTCTGTTGATCACGGACCTCCGTCTCGTGTTCCGAATGTGCCGGCCCCGAGTCCGCCAAAGTCACAGACGCTCCTTAGGGAGGCGGATCGAGGGACCCGATGTCCACGCCCTGTACGCAAAGGTGAGATGGGCCGACGATCGTCATTCCGAGTCCCGACGCAGTGCAGGCCACGATCCTCCCCGTCATTCCGAGCGCAGCGTGGGTGGCAGCCTTTTGCCGAAGGCAAAGGGCTGGCCCGAACCGCACCCCCGAAGGGGCGACACCATCGTCGTCATTCCGAGTCCGCCGTAGGCGGATCGAGGAATCCGTTCGTCAGCGTCGCGAAGCGATTCCGCTGATGCAGTTGCGACATGGCGTCCGGTACCTTGTGGAATAGCTGTTTAAACCGATCCCTCCACTCCGGGCCTTCGGCCCTGCGGTCGGGATGACGCTGGTGGGGGCCAGAGAATCGTCGGGTGGGCCGTGCTGCGCGGGCCATGGGGTTTGCCACAGAGGGCACCGAGGGCACAGAGGGCACCGAGGCAACCGGGTAAGCCAAGTCTACTCTGTGGTCTCTGTGATTCTCTGTGGCTTGTCCTGCCCTTGCGTGCTGTTCATCCTGTCCAGGGTCGTGCGTCGGGTGGCAGCCACTGAACCCGAAGGGTGAAGTGGATGGCCCGTGCCCGCACCCTTGCACAGACCCATCCACTTCGCTGCGCTCAGTGGCTGCCACCCCAAGCGTGGGCAGCCCACCCGGCACGGTCTTCGTTTCGTCTATACCATTCTAAGCGTGGGTGGCATGGCCACGCAAAGCGTGGCCATGGGACGACGAACGCCCCGTATCGCCAGGACATGCCCACGCAAGCGTGGGCATGCCACCCGACTTGTGGAAGGGCTGTTCGAACCGATCCCTCCAGTCCGGGCCTTCGGCCCTCCGGTCGGGATGACGCTGGTGAGGGCCAGAGAATCGTCGGGTGGGCCGTGCTGCGCGGGCCATGGGGTTTGCCACAGAGGGCACCG
>DSDH01000359.1 GCA_011055475.1 Phycisphaerales bacterium
CCACGCGGGGTCAGGAGTCGGAAGTCGACGAGCCGCAACTGTGCGTGGGCGACTACCAGACCGAGCGCCAGGCGGCCGAGCAATTGCAGCGATTTGCCGCGACTTGGCACACGCTTGACCAGTGGAAGGCCCGCGCCGCCAACATCCGCCGGTGCATCCTCCGCGGCGCGGACCTGGACCCAATGCCGGCCAAAACCCCGCTGAATCCGATCATCCGTAAGAAGCGGCAATACGACGGCTACACGGTCGAGAACGTGGCCTTCGAGTCGATGCCGGGCTTTTTCGTGACGGGCAGCCTGTATCGGCCGACCGAGGGCAAGGGCCCGTTCGCCGGGATCCTGTGCACGCACGGCCACTGGAGCAACGAGCGGGATTACGGCCGCTTCCGCCCGGATATGCAGAAGCGCTGCGCCGCCTTCGCCCGTATGGGGGCGGTGGTCTTCGCGTACGACATGGTCGGCTACGGCGAGCTGCGCAAGATCGGCTGGGAGCACCGGCGGCCGGGTGTGCTCCGCCGGCAATTGCTCAACAGCATTCGGGCCGTGGATTTTCTGTTGACCCTGGACGACGTCGACCCCCGCCGGATCGGCGTGACCGGCGCCTCGGGCGGGGGGACGCAGACGTTTCTCTTGACCGCGGTGGACGACCGCATCGCCGCGGCCGCACCAGTGGTAATGGTCTCGGCGCACTTCTTCGGTGGCTGCGTGTGCGAGAGCGGCATGCCGATCCACAAGAGCCGCGATCACGAGACGAACAACGCCGAGATCGCCGCCCTGGCCGCCCCGCGTCCGCTGCTGCTGGTCTCCAACGGTCAGGATTGGACCAAAAACGTCCCCGTGGTGGAGTTCCCCTACATTCAGCGGGTTTACGCGCTGTACGGGGCGACCGACCGCGCGGAAAGCGTGTACCTGCCCCAGGAGGGGCATGATTACGGGCTGAACAAGCGAGTCGCCGTGTACCACTTTTTCTCGCGTCATTTGGGCCTGGACCTGGATCGCATCAGCGATGCCCACGGCGGGATCGACGAGAGCTTCGTGACCGTCGAACCCTACGACCGGATGACCGTTTTCGACGACGCGTTGCCCATCCCCGACCGGGCCGTTCGGCCGGACCTCGCACCCTGACATTACACTGACCAGGTCGCGATTACCGGACGCATTATCCATGCCGAAGGGCCGCCCCCGCGCAACGCCTCAGGACCCCTGCTTGGTGCCGCCCCGCCGCGCCGCCGTCCGATAGACCATGCCTTGCCGTGGCCTCAACGCCGTTTGGCCCGCCGCCTGTTGTTTCGTAGGTTTTATTGGAGGACCAGGCTGAAAAGGCGGAAAACTTCTCAACAAAAGCCATGGACTTGGCCGAAACAGTAGCGTAGAATGCGCAACCCAAGGATGAACGTTTTGGGTTGCGCGGGAAGGATACCGTGACAAAGCAAGCCAGAACATCCAGGGTCTTTCTCGTGCTGGTGGCCGCCATGACCGTCGGCGCAGTGATCCTGATGGCCCTGGACGGCGGAGGGATCTCCCAGGGCCCCTGGAGTCTGTACGCCCACAATTACTATGCCTCCCTGCTCGATACCGCCCGCGTCCCTTACCACGGCTGGCAGGGTATCGAGGTGTTCTACAGCGGCGTGGCGAGCGAGGACCTCAGCGCCCTGGTCGGCACGGATTCCACAAGCCGGACGCAGCCCGTGAATTTCCACTTCGTGGTCCCCGTCGCGCCGGCCCCCAAGCCGGTGCTGGACACAACCCGCTGGGTCAACCAGATGGCCTGTGTGCCGGGCGCGCGATTCCACGGCGGCAGCGACACGTTGTCCGTGTGTGTCGTGGCCGACCCACCGAACGCCGGGCCCACCGACTCCCAAAAACGCACCACCAAGCACTTGATCGACACCTTGGTGCAACGCTTCGGCATCGCCAAAGACCGCGTGTCGTACCCCCAAGGCTGGTAGGTTCGACGGGCCAATTCCAGGACGACGCGGCCCGAATACGACCCCGAATCGACCCCGTACACGCCTGTCATCAGACCCACACTCTATCTTGCCCTGCCCCCTTGTCGCAGCCGGCGCAATGCGGGATAATACCGGTGTGGCTACGGCCGGACCGTCCGGGTGCCTGAGGCGGTCCGACCCCGTTGAACCGGTCGGAAAAGCAGAAAGGACCCCCATGAGCACGCATGTTCCGCCACGTTCCTCCCGCCGTGAGTTCCTCAAGAACACCGGTCGCTTGGGCGCCACCTCGATGCTCGCCGCGGCCTTGGGCCCCCGCGTTTACGCGGCCGGGGACGAGGCGATCCGCCTGGCGCTGGTCGGTTGCGGCGGCCGCGGCACAGGGGCCGTGGCCGATGCCTTTTCGACGACCGGGGGGCCCGTGAAGCTGTGGGCCATGGCCGACGTGTTCGAGAACCGGCTCAAGGGCAGCCTGGCGAACCTCGTCCCGTCGTATGCCGATCGCGTGGAGGTGCCGCCGGAGCGCCGGTTCGTCGGCTTCGACGGGTACCGAAAGGCGATCGACACGCTGAGGCCCGGCGACGTGGTGATCCTCGCGACGCACGCGGCGTTTCGTCCGCTGCATTTCGAGTACGCCGTGCAGCGGGGCGTGAACGTGTTCATGGAGAAGTCCTTCGCCGTGGACGGCCCGGCCGTGCGACGGCTGCTCAGGGCTGCCGACGCCTCGGAGAAGAAGGGGCTGAAGGTGGGCGTCGGTTTCATGTGGCGCCATTCCAAGGCCCGCGAGGAGGTGATTGCGCGGATTCACGACGGCGCGATCGGTGACGTCCACACGATGCGGATCTATCGCGTGCATGGGCCGGTCCACTGCCCCCGTCGGCCGGCCGAGATGAACGAATTGGCCTTTCAGATTCAGCACGCCACCAGCTTTACGTGGGCCTCGGCGGGCTTCTTCGTGGACTGGCACTGCCACAACGTGGACGTCGCGTGCTGGATCAAGGACGCCTGGCCGGTCCGGGCCCAGGGATTCGGCGGACGGTGCTATCCGGAATCCGGCAACCAGTTCGATCACTATACCGTCGAGTACACCTTCGAGGACGGCGCTAAGCTCTTCGCGTTTAGCCGGCACATGAACGGCTGCTGGAACACGTATTCGGACTATGCCCACGGCACCAAGGGCTCGGCGCTGATCATGGCGCAGTTGCATGATCCGCGGCCCGTCATTTACCGCAGCCAGAAGATGGAGCCCGACCAGGTGGTGTGGCAGTATGGCCGACCGGACGATAATCCTTACGTCGTCGAGTGGCAGTTGCTGCTGGATGCCGTCCGCGCGGGGCGCAAGCACAACGAGGCCCGCCGCGCCGCGATGGCGGACGCGGTCGCCCTGATGGGTCGCATCGCCACGCACACCGGCCAGTACATCACCCAGGACCAGGTGCTCAATTCCGATTTTCAGTTCGTCGCAGACATCGACAACATGACGTTTGAGACACCCGCCCCGATTCACGAAGGGCCCGACGGCCTCTACCCGGCCCCGCAGCCGGGCGTCACAAAGGAGTGCTGAGCAGCGGAGGTACACACAAAAAACGGAAGCACGTGCTGCACGCGCAGAAGGAAGAGTCAGCGGCCTCGCAAGAACCTCGCCACGCGTGGGTAGACTTCTCGGCGGTCGGCAATCACAAGAACCAGAACTTTGATTGCTCGGTTCTCGACCTTATATACAATCCTATAATTACCCGCCCGTTTCTTCCGGAGACCGGGGTATCCTTTCATCTGCGAACCCCGAGGTCGTGGGTTCTCCGCCAGTTCACTGATCTTCTCCCCGACGAGGCGGCGATCTCGTGCCTCGAGCCCCCTCAAGTAGTCCCGCGCGTCATCGCTGATGTCTATCTGGTAGGGCATCGGTTACAAGTTTAGTTCGGCCTTCACCTCTTCCCAAGGCGTGAACTTGCCCTTCTTCAACGCGGCCAGTGCATCCACCGCGTCCAAGTGATCTTCGACGGCCTGCAGCAATTCAAGGTCCTCCATGCTTACAATGGCAAACACGGCCGTTTCGTGCTTCTTAATGCAGAATCGTTCGCCCTTAAACTTCGCCCGGCCCGTCACATCAGCTATGTTCTTGCGTAAATCGGACACGCTCAAAGTGGTCATCGTTTCCCCTTCCCAACAGGCTCCATTGATCTGCCATATTATCGCCTGGAAAGGGTGCGGAGGCAAGTACAAAATGTTCGTTTTTACTATTTTGTACAATTCGTAATTTTTGTACTGAACACACCTCTCGAAGTCCCTGGCCGGGCATCAAGAAGGAGTTCTGAGCAGGCAGGATTTTTTCCCCGCGCATAAAAAAAGCCGCATCCATAAAATGCGGGTACCAACCGCTCATACGTCTAATCCAATCGGGTCAGGAGACGTCAAAATCGGATTCCCGGATCCGTCCGGCGGAGGTCGCTGACAGGCGTCGTAGCACGGGCGATAGGAATTTCTGAGTGCGTTGTGTACAAACCTCGGCGGCATACGCGTTATTCTCCCAACTCCGGGAAGTACTACACCTGTCGTCACACAAAGCATAAGAAACATTCCACCCCCATGCAAACGGGACAATCCGCCGGGTGAATACACCGGCCTGGCGTGCCCAGCCGGCCCTGTGATTGGGCCGGGCGAGAACCTTTTTTTGCCGGGTTCGGCGGGCCACGGGCCCCTTGAACGGCCAAGCAAAGCTCGGATGGATGACTGTTGCTCACGTCTTTTCCCCCCACAACGGGCCCGTCGAGACATCACGATCAAGGCCCCCACTCACTAAACAGCAGTATACCCGAACGAGGAACAAATGTCAAGGAAATATTAGAGTGGCTATCGATCGCATCCCAGATGATGGCCTGAAAATGGCACTGGTGCCAGCAAAATGCCGGACAATATAGGACGCAACAATTAACGGTTTCTTTATACTCAGTGCCGCGCGAAGTTCTCACGGACATGGCAAGCGCGTTGATTCGGCGGGCCTAGATGTCGAGGTTCTGCACCTCCAGGGCGTGCTCGCGGATGAAGTTGCGGCGTTTCTCCACGTCATCGCCCATGAGAATGCTGAACAGACGGTCGGCCTGACCGGCGTCTTCCAGGCGGACCTTGAGCAGGATCCGCCGGGCCGGGTCCATGGTCGTTTCCCAGAGCTGTTCGGCGTTCATCTCGCCCAGGCCCTTGAAACGCTTGATCTCGATATCCTGTGAGCCGATCTGCCGGATGGTGGTGGCGATGCCCGCCAGCGAGGCCACGGGGTAGGACTGTCGGTTATTGCTCAGCTCGAACTTCGTCGGCAGGGCCTCGCCGGAGACGCTTCGCGCCGTCCGCAGCAGGTAGTCCCGGATGTCCAGGCCGTAGAGCTCGCCCAGCCGGGCGTTGATCTCGTTGATCCGTTCGACCTCGTGCAGTTCTTCGGCGTGAAGGGCGTCATCGCCCGGCGAAGGGGCCTGGCCTTCGGGCTCCAACTGGGCCAGCCGTTCCTCGTATTCGTGCTTGTCGTAGAAGAACTCGCTCTCGCCGCCGGCACGGATATGATAGGTCGGCAGCCGACACCCGTCGTACAGATCCTCCACAAACGACCGGAACACCACGCCTCGTCGCTCGATCACGTCAACGCCGCGCTCCAGGTCGTTGAGCATCTTCACCAGATCGGCCAGGGCCTCCCCCTCCACGTGGATGGACGCCCCCTCGTCGGGCCGAATCTCGAGCACGGTCCCCTCCAGGCCGCGCTGTTCGGTGCGTCGCCGCATCTCCCGCTCATTGAGGATGTACTCCGATTTGCGCTGTCCCTTGCGACGGATCTCATACAGCGGCGGCTGAGCGATGAAGATACGTCCGGCCTCGATCAACTGCGGCATCTGACGGAAGAAAAACGTCAGCAGCAGCGTGCGAATGTGCGCCCCATCGACGTCGGCGTCGGTCATGAGCACGACCTTGCCGTAGCGGCACTTCTCAACGTTAAACTCATCCACGCCGATGCCCGTGCCCAGGGCGCTGATGATCGTGCGAATCTCCTCATGGCCGAGCATGCGTTCCAGGCGAGCCTTCTCGACGTTGAGGATCTTGCCGCGCAAGGGCAGAATCGCTTGCACGGTGCGGTCGCGCCCGGCCTTGGCCGAGCCGCCGGCCGAGTCGCCCTCGACGATGAAGACCTCCGTACTGACCGTGTCGCGGTGGGAGCAATCCCACAGCTTGCCGGGCAGGTCCGTCCCACTGAGGGCGCCCTTGCGACGCGTCAGCTCCCGTGCCTTGCGGGCCGCCTCACGGGCCGCCGCCGCCTGGATCGCCTTGTTGAGGATCTGCTTGGCCTGGCCGGGATTCTCCTCCAGGTAGATGGCCAACTGCTCGTTGAGCATGGTCTCGACAAACCCGGCCACCTCGGGGTTGGACAGGCGGACCTTCGTCTGCGCCTCGAAGTGCGGCTCGGGCACCTTCACCGAGACGATCGCCGTCAGGCCCTCGCGCAGGTCCTCGCCGGTCGGGGCCATGCCTTCCTTGACCATGTTCGCGTTGCGGGCGTAGGCGTTCATCGTCCGCGTCAGCGCCGTGCGAAAGCCCGACAGGTGCGTGCCGCCGTCGATGTTGCGGATGTTATTCGCAAACGCCAGGATGTTTTCCTGGTAGCTGTCGGTGTATTGCATGGCGATCTCGGCCGCCAAGCCGGTTTCGGCATCCTCCTTGGAGAAGTACAGGATCTCCGCCAAGGCGGTTTTGCCCTCATTGAGATAGGCGATGAACTCCTTCAGGCCGTGCTCATAGTGGAAGGTCTGCTTCTTCTTGTGCCGGTCATCCTGGAAGATGATCCGCACGCCCGCGTTCAGATACGCCAGCTCCCGGATGCGTTTCTCAAGCGTATCATACTTGAACTCGATATCCTCGAAGATCTCTTCATCGGGCAGGAACGTGATCCGCGTGCCGCGCTTGGTCGTCTCGCCGATCTCCCGAACTGGTCCCTTGGGCACCCCCCGAACACACTCGAAGTGGTAGTGCCGACCGTTGCGATAGACGTCGGCCTCGAGCCACTCGCTCAACGCGTTGACGACCGACACGCCCACGCCGTGCAACCCGCCGGCGACACGGTAGACCTTGTTGTCGAACTTGCCGCCGGCATGCAGCGTCGTCAGCACGACCTCCAGGGCGCTCTTCTTGGCCTCGGCGTGCATCTCGGTGGGAATCCCCACGCCGTTGTCCTCGAC
>DSDH01000145.1 GCA_011055475.1 Phycisphaerales bacterium
CATCCCCTGGGGTGCGATCGATCCGATCCCGGCCGACGGCGCCACGGAGGTAGGTCTGGGCGTGCAGGCCCTGTCGTGGGACGCGGCCCATCCTCACGGGGCGACGATCGCCAGCTACGAGGTATACTTCGGAGAGGACCCCAACATCCTGACGATGCCGCTGCTGGGAACAACGACGGAGACCACGATTGACTCGCCCGAGCTGGTCCATAACAAGACGTACTACTGGCGGGTCAAGGCTCTGGTGAGCGACTCGAACTATGTCGATGGCGTGGTCTGGTCGTTTGCCAGCGAGGACTGGGGTCCGGAAATCACCCAGCAGCCGCAGGACACCTTCCTCGCTCCGGCCTGTACGACCGAATTGACCATCGCGGCTCAGAACAAGAACCCGGAGCAGGGTGGCGAGATCACGTATACGTGGTATCGCGTGGCCGAGGGCGACGACGAGCAACTCGGAACCGGCACGTCGTTGGTGACCGGTCAGGTCGGTAGCTACTACTGTGTGGTGGCGAATGATGAAGGGTCGGTGACCTCCGACACCGTGAAGGTGACGGTGGGTCTGCACCTGGTCGTCAGTCAGGACGTCGGAACGCCCCAACCCGGCGATGCGTACTATGATGAAGACGCCGATCAGCTTGTCGTGACGGGCAACGGCGATGATATCTGGAACGCGGCCGATTCCTTCCATTACGTATACAAGCAGATCAGCGGCGACTTCGACCTCCGCGCCCGGGTCCGCAGCATGAGCGGCGGCACCAACGACTGGCGGAAGTTCGGCGTGATGGCGCGTCAGAACCTGACGGCTGGGTCGATTCATTCGTTCATGTGCGGCACGGCCACACAGGGCATGGCGATCCAGGGACGGCGCTCCGCCGACAGCGGGGACAACCTGAACGTGAACGGCAACGTCCCGCCATTCAACACTAATGCCTGGAACGATACGACGCCGTACGGCAGCAGCCAGTTCTGGGTGCGTTTGACCCGTGTCGGCAACGTGATGACCGGGTACGTGTCCAACAACGGCACGGATTGGGTCCAGTACGGGGCGGTCGAGGAGCGTTCGTTCGTCGATCCGATCTACGTCGGCCTCGCGGTGACTTCGCACAATACCGGTGAGCTGACGACGGCCCGATTCAGCGACATTACGCTCAACGGCGAGGACATGATGGCGCTGTCATGGGACGTGGCCAACGTGAGTGTCAATGTTGATCCGACGACCGGATGGGTCAGTTACGACGACGACGTGGTCATTTCGTGGGAGTATGGCGACTACACGCCGTGTGACGCTGATTTCAACGTCTACGTCACGATGGACATGGACGCGCCGGGCGACCCGATCATCGTGCCGGATGGCGAACCGATGTCCGTGACGCTGGCCGATGCCGAGTATGATTTCGACCATGATCAGACGTGGTACTACCGGATTGACGTGGATTCGCCGGCCGGGCAAGGCACGCGGATGGGCCAGTGGATGAGCTTCGACACGGTCAAGTGGGTGCCCACGATCATCGTCCAGCCCGCCGTGCAGAACGTGGTGGATGTGCCGACGGACGTGACGCTGGTCTGCCAGGTGGAGACCGTGGCCGACGACTTCGCCGATCCGACGAGTTACGTCTGGAAGCGGGTCGTGGGCGAGAAAGACGGCGCCGATGACGGCGACGACGACATTATCTTCACCGGCACCCCGACGTTCCTGGAAGCCGACGGCAAACGGAAGTGGGATTGTTCGGTGACGCTGACGATCGCCGGTGTGGGTGACGAAGGCAACTACTATTGCGTCGTCGAGAACGAGTCCGGAACCGATGTGTCGAACAACGCCCTGATTCTGATCAAGCGCCTGGTGCTCCATTATGGCTTTGAGAGCATCGTGGGCAACGCCGTGCTGGACTCGTCGCCCAGCGGTTATGACGGTACGTTGACCAGCGTGGCGGCCGGCGGCTCGCCGGTGACCGGCGGCGTCGTGGACGGCATGATCGGCAAGGCGATCAAGCTCATCGGGGCTGAAGATCCGAACACGGCCTTTATCGACGTCGGCGTCAAGCCGTTCGACCTGGGCATCCAGGGCAACAACGCCCGTTCGGTCAGCGCGTGGGTCAAGGTCCGCAACCCCAATGGCGGTGGTATCTTCGACATGGGCGCTTATGTGACCGGTCAGAACTGCTCCGTGCGGACACTGACGCTGGAGGCCACGGGGAACATCGACAGCACCCGGTGGCGCATCCAGCACTGGGGCGGCGCCGACCGTGACTTCACGTACGTGCCGAGCTTCGACGCGTGGGTGCACTTCGTGTACACGTTCGACGGGGCCACGTGCAAGTTGTATGCCAACGGCGAGAAGATCCTCGATTCGGGCCTGACGCTGAACACCAACAACGACAACAACGTGCGCGTGGGTGTCTGGCAGAGCACCGTCTTCAACGGTCTGATCGACGAACTGCGCATGTACAACTATGCCTTGTCTCCGCTGGAGGTCGGCCAGTTGTACATCGAGGGCGTCGGCGGCTCGATCTGCGTCGAGGACCCGGCGTTTGACGTGACGGGCGACTGCAAGGTGGACCTGGAGGACTTTGCGATCTTTGCGGCCTCCTGGGCCGAGAGCACGCTGGTGTCTCCCTAACATGAGCGTGGATCAATGAGAGAGTCGAATATGACCGATATCAGTTGAAACGGAGGACCTGACAATGAAGAAGTTACTCTTAGTCTTGATCACGTGTTTGGGAGCCGCCTCGGTGCATGCCGCCTTGAACGGGGCGCTGGCCGAGCGCTTCCCCAACTCCATCCATGGCGGAGGCGCCGCCGGCGCCGACGCCATGCTGTGGGCGGATTCGGCCCAGCGGGACTTTTGGGAGATTCGTCCGAACATGCGTGTTCAGCCGAACGTGCGCGACAACTACAACGGCCGGCTGACGGCGTGGTTCGTGCCGCCGGTGTCGGGCGACTATCGCTTCATGATCGCGTCGGACGACAACGGCCGGCTGTGGCTCAGCTCCGATGCAGATCCGGCCAATGCCACGCGGATCGCCTACCATGATTCCTGGACGGCCGACATGGACTGGAACGAGGCCAATCTGCCCACCCGTGTGTCGGCGTGGATCACGCTCGAAGGCGGCAAGCTGTACTGGATGCGGGCCGGATTTGCCGAAGGCGGCGGCGATGACAACCTGTCGGTGGCTTGGTGGTGTCCGGATGCAGGGGTCAGTACCTGGCAAGTGATTCCCGGAGAGCACCTGTTCTGGAACCTGACTGTGGAAGAACTGGCCGAGAACCTGGTCCTGTATGAGGTCTGGGATGGCGATGTGGGAGACCTGGGCTTTACGCCGGGCTTTCTGCCGGACTTCAGTCTGTTGGGCAATCCGGACGGGACCGGCATGCTGGGGGCGTTCGGAGTCGGCCCACGGGCGGGCGCCGACGACTTCTTGTTCCGGCAGTACGGAATCATCCAGGTGGATGAGGCCCAGACGCTCGGCTTCGGCACGGTGAGCGACGATGGCAGCAAGCTGTACGTCGGCAACTGGTGGGAAGACGGTCCGCTCACGCTGGTCGTGAACAATGACGGCTGGCACGGTCCCCAGTGGCGTCAGGGTGTGATCGACGTGGAGCCGGGGTACGTCGGCATCGTCGTTGAGATGTTCGAGGACGGCGGTGGCGAGGCGCTGCAGGTCTTTTACTGGAACCGTGACCAGGTCCGCAAGGAGATGGGTCAGGCCGAGCTGATCGCCTACCGTGGGGCCTGTTTGCCCAGTCCGCTCAACGGCGAGGAAAACGTGTCGCTGGATGCCGATTTGAGCTGGCACAACGGATTCCTGAGTGGTGCGCCGGTGGATGTGTACTTCGGCGAGGCCGGCAACATGACCAAGGTCGTTGACCAGGGTGACGTGACCAGCTTCGACCCGGGAACCCTGGAGTACGGCACCATCTACAACTGGCGGGTCGATGTCGTCGACCCCAACGAGGGCGGCAACCCGATCTTTGTCCAGGGACCCGTCTGGGCGTTCAAGACGGTCGGTACGGACGTGGTCATCACGGAGCAGCCGACGCGGTACGTGCGTGCCGACGCGGGCGATGAGGTGGTGTTGAGCGTCGCCGCGACCAGTGCCCTGACGCCGCTGGAGTACGAGTGGAAGAAGGGTGATACCGTCGTGGGGACGGACGCGACCTTGGTGATCGCCAGCCTTGGCGAGGCCGACGAGGGTGAGTACACCTGCGTCGTGTCCAATGCCGAGTCCAGCGCGACCAGCAGCCCGGCGGACGTGAAGATCAAGGCGCAGATCGCCTACTATCCGCTGGACGAGGATCTGGCCGATCCGACGGGCGCCGGCCCGGAGGGGATCTATCACGCCGATGAGGGCAAGGACGTCGCCTTCGAAGAGGGTGTCGTGGGCAACGCCATCGCGATCAACATCGACGCCGAGTACAACGAGTACGTGTCGTTCGGCGTTCCGGGTGACCTGGGCATCTTTGGCGAGGCGCCGCGGACGATCGCCTGCTGGGCGAAGAATGCCGTGCCGTGGGACCAGATCGACGACTGGTGTACGATCTTTGGCTTCACCAGCACGACCGGAACCAGCGAGCACAGCTTCGACTTCAACCGGCGCGGCGGCCAGAACCAGTACTGCATCCACCGGTATGGCGCCGAGTGGAACATGCAGGAGATCGACGGCGAGTGGCACTTCCTGACCGCCAGCTTCGACAACGGCACCATTCACTGGTACGTTGACGGCGTGTACGGCGGCAGCGCGACGACGAACCTGCAGAGCCAGGACATCCTGCACCTCGGCAAGCGTGCCCACAGTGCTCAACTGTGGCGGGGCTGGGTGGACGAGGCTCGCGTGTTCAACTACGCGATCACGCCGCAGCAGGTGGCCGATCTGTACGCCGAGAGCGGCATGGCCGTTGAGGCGTACTGCCCGCCGATCGAGCAGCCGGCCTTTGACGTCGACGGCAACTGTGTCGTGGACACCGGTGATCTGCTGATCGTGGCCGAGCAGTGGTTGCAGAGCAACGTGGCTGAGTAATGTGAATGGGAACCCGATGGGGCCATCTGGCCTCGGCGGGTGAGGCAGTTCGCAGGGTCCGTGTTGCGCAAGCAACACGGACCCTGTCTGCGCGCAGTCCGCACATTCGGCCTTTGGGGATCTCAAAAAACCTGGCTTTTTGGGCCGAAATCGAGGGGTCCGGTAAAAGTACCCGACCGCGGCGTTTTTTCCTTGACGCGAGCGGTCGTGATGGCTATAGTACATTTAGCGCAGTTCAACAAGGTGTAGCATACGTGGATAGTTTGTGGCGCAGGTCTGAGGGTGATCTTGGGCATTGTGGCGTGGCAATTCAGGGCGGCAACTAAGTCCGCAGGACCGTTGCGCACGGCCATCACGCCATACGAACACCAGTCGCTTACGCCAAGTCTTTCTTGTTTTTCCCGTTTTCTTTCTTTTCCGCGTGAGGGGGATTCCCTGTCGTTGGGGGCGTTCGGGTCCCTGCGCGGACCGGGGGGAGGCAGAATACACTCGTGAAACGCCGCCAACGCGGCGGATCGTGGGGAATGATCGCCCTAGGGTGACGTGAGAGGCTCTACCGTCACATTCGGGCTACAATATATTCAGGTCAGGATGATGCAGTACATTGGGATATTTTTGTAATCGTTGAACGGAGGATCAGAAAATGAAGAAGTTGATTTTGGCTACGATGTTGTGCCTGGGGTTCGCCGGCGTGACAGTCGCGCAGCCGGCGTTCGAGAGTGCGGACATCGGCTCGCCTGGGGCGGCGGGCAGTGCCGTGGCCGGTTACGACGGCACGGTCACGGTCAGCGGCGGCGGAACCGACATCTGGGGTGCGAATGACCATTTCCACTTCGCCTACGTCGAGCAACATGGCGATTTCGACATGGTCGCGCGCATCGTCTCGATGAGCGGCGGTGACAACGCCTGGCGGAAGTTCGGCGTGATGGTCCGCGACACGCTGGACGACAATGCGGTGCATGCCTTCATGGCCGGCACGGCCGACGAAGGCGTCCGCTGGCAAGGTCGACGCGTGGCGGGGACGGACCAGAACGGCAACGCCGCGGCGGTGCCGGGTTATCCGGACCCCTTTGTCGACACCAGTCCGTACTACGTGCGGATCAGTCGCTCCGAAGACGGGTTCGCGGCGTACGCCTCGTGGGACGGCGTGAACTGGGACATGGCGCCGGACAATATCGTGGCGGACGGGACGGGTGAGCACATCGAGAACCCGCATCCGTTCAACATGAGCGATCCGGTGTACGTCGGCCTGGCCGTGACGGCCCACGATGACGATGGGACCGAAGATGAGCTGACCACCGTGACGTTTGACAACGTCATGATCAACGGCCTGCGGTTCGGCGGGGACGCCTGGGGGGCGACGAACTTCGATCCCGCCCCCGGCGCCGTGGAGGTGCCGGTCGGCGTGTATGCGCTGGGCTGGGACACGGTCGTTCCCGAGGGCAGCACCATTCGGGATTACAAAGTGTATTTCGGCACCGATCCCAACCTTCAGGAGGCGGACCTTCTGGGCACCGCCGTGGACAGCACGATTGAGTCGCCCGTCCTCGACAGCGACGTGACCTACTACTGGCGGGTGGCTTCGTATATTGACGACAGCAATTTCGTCAAGGGCCTGACCTGGCAATTCACCACCATCAGCTATGGGCCGGGTATTGTGACCCAGCCGGAAGACGTGGTCTATGGTCCGGCCTGTCAGCCGGAGTTGTCCGTGGTGGCCGAGCCGTTGGTCCCCGGCGAGGGCGGCGACATCCACTATGCGTGGTATCGCGTGCTGGAGGGGGACGACGAGCAGGTCGGGACCGACAGCGACACGTTGCTGCCGGCGGTCGATGGCGAGTACTACTGCGTGGTCTGGAATGATGCTGCGTCCGTGACCTCGAACGTGGTCGCCGTCGCGGCGTCGGTCCATGCGGATGCGTCGGGTCGTGGTTCGGCCCTGTTCGAGCGGTTCGCCGGCCAGCAGCCGGGGGCCGATTCGATGTTGACGGCCGACTCCGCCGACCGTGTTGCCTATGAAGTGGTCAGCACGAGCGAGTGGGGACGGGGTGAGACGGGTCTGGATGACTATCGCGGTCGCATTACGCTGTGGTTGACCCCGGCGGCCACCGGCGCTTACCAGTTCCGGATTGC
>DSDH01000496.1 GCA_011055475.1 Phycisphaerales bacterium
CAACTTCGGCGCCTTCAAGGCCGGTGGCTGCTCCAGGGCGAGACCACTCTGCCGGCCGCCCGGCAACGCCTTGTTTCTTACACGGACCGGCTTCTCGGAGAAGGTCGGTATCGGAATCAAATGATCCTGCTTCCCGACAGCGAGCTTATGCCCGATCAATATGGCCTGATCCGAGTCAGCACCGCGCAACTGCGTGCCGGGCCGAAACATTCGGCCGAACTGGTCGATCAGGCCATTCTGGGCCAGAGGGTGCGCCTGCTTAAGCAAGACGGGCAGTGGTTCCTGGTGCAGACGGACTATGACTACATCGGCTGGATGACTCAGGAGTCGTTTGTCAGAACGGATCTGGCCGGCGTAAATGCCTGGACCCGGACGTCCCAGGTCCGAGTCCGCTCTAACTATGCCGTCGTCTATAGCGAGCCGGACACCAGGTCCGTGCCTGTCATGGATGCAACCCTTAACGCCCGGCTCACACGCGAGAACGCCCAAGACACCTGGACACAGGTGACGGCTCCGGATGGTCGGCAGGGTTGGATCCAGAGCGACTGCATCCTGCCCCTGGGCACCTGGCAGTATCCCGAGCTGAGCCGAAGAGAATCCATCGTGAAGACGGCGATCCAGATGACCGGCGTTCCCTATCTGTGGGGCGGCAACTCCAGCAAGGCCAATGACTGCTCCGGTTTTGTCCAGACCGTGTTCAAAGCCAATGGTATTCAGTTACCCCGCGACGCCAGACAGCAGGCCCGCGAGGGGATAAACGTGGACTTTGCCTCGGAGTATGCCGAGTTGGAGCCGGGGGATCTGCTGTTTTTCGGTCGGCCTGGGGCGATTACCCACGTGGCGATCAGCCTCGGCGGCCCACGTTTCATTCATCAAAGCAGCGACGTACATGTCAATAGTCTGGACCCTGCGGATGCGGAGTTCAACGCCTCGAGCAAAGAGACCCTCCGATTCGTTAAACGCATTCTCTCGGGTCAGAACGATGGATCGTCTCGAGCACATCTGAAGGCACCACCCTAGAGAGCCCATGGCATGAGCGACACGGATGAAACTGAGACTGCTGGCCTTTGATCTGCGATTGCGGCATCCGTTCACCATCTCTCGAGGCACAACCACCGTGCGGCCGACGCTGGTGGTCGAGCTGGAACAGGATGGCCAATGCGGATACGGCGAGGCTTGCGAGTATCCGTACTACGGAGCCGGGCGTGATGCGGTGCGGGCGACCCTGGAGCAGGTCCGTGCTCAGATCGAGTCGATGATGCTGAGCGACCCGGCCGACTTCTGGGAAACGATGTGCCCGTTACTATACGGAGATGTGCCGCGCGGCACGCCCACCCCCGCGACGTTTCCGCAGTGTGCCCTGGACGTCGCGGCCCACGACCTGTGGGGCAAGCTCCAGGGCCGATCCGTCTGGCAACTTTGGGGCTTGGACCTCGAAACCATCCCCCCATCCGACTACACGATCGGCATCGACGCCATCGACGTGATGGTTAAGAAGCTGAAGGAGTATCCCGGCTTCCCCGCCTATAAGATCAAGCTGGGCACGTCCGAGGACGTCCAGATTGTCCGCCGTTTGCGTGAGCATAGCGATGCCGTGTTCCGGATCGATGCCAACGGCGCCTGGAGCGTCGAAGAGGCGATTCACAACGCGGCGGCGATGCAGGACCTGGGTGTGGAGTTCATCGAACAGCCGCTGCCTGCAGGGGATTGGGAGGGGATGAAACGCGTCTATCGGGAATCCGTCCTGCCGTGTATGGCCGATGAAAGCTGCCAGGCGGAATCGGACGTCGAGCGGTGTGCCGGTCACTTCCACGGCATCAACATCAAGCTTGAGAAGTGTGGGGGCCTGACGCCGGCCCGGAGAATGATCGCCCGCGCCAGGCAGATGGGCTTGCGGGTCATGGCCGGCTGTTTCGTCCAGTCCACCGTGGGGATATCGGGGATTGCCCAACTGCTGCCACTGCTGGACTATGCCGACCTGGACGGCGCCCTGCTGCTCGCCGAAGACATCGCCTCCGGCGTCACCCTCGATCGGGGTCGGGTCCGGTATCCGCAGGTGCCCGGCTGCGGCACACGCCTGCTCTCACGCCCCAGCGACGCCGATCACCACCCCGATACCCAATAGCACAGCGTGGCGGCGGCCAGGGCGCCGTAGTTGCCGATGGCGTAGCCGATCAGAGCCATCAAGACACTCACGGGGACGAGTTTCTCGTTGTGGCAAGCGGCCACAATAGGCGCGCTGGCGATGCCGCCGATATTGGCCGCACTGGCGATAGCGGTTGAATGGACGTCTACGCGGAACAGCCTGGCCCCAATGAGACACAGGACTCCATGCACGGCGATCCAAACATAGGCGCCCAGGATGAACCAAGCAGCCTTGTCGGCCAGCTCCCGGAGGTCGGCACTGGCGCCCATCTTGGCCACGTAGAGATACACCATGGCCACCGCCACCTGATGGCTGCCGGGAATCCGCTTGGCAGACGTCAGGGACAGCAGGATCCCGAATGTGGTCACCCAGAGTATCTTCCAGGATTGGCCCGTAAGAATCGGTTCGGCCCGCGGCATTCGTCCCGCAAGCTGCGTCGCCAGCCAAGGGAAGAAAAGACCCAGGAAGAGCAAGTAGAGAAAATGCCGTACGTCAAAAGGTCCCTTGTCTTGAAGGAGGTCGCCGGATGCCCGTTCAAGCGCGGCGATTCGCTGCTCGTCAACACGGGCAAATCGATGAAACCAGCGAGAGAAGTTCTTCGAGCCGATCAAGACAGGGATCCAAATGAGATAGACCAGATTATCCGCGATGATCGCCAGGCCACACTCCGCGTCAGATGCGCCGATCCCCTTGGCGACGGCCGTCATGTTGGCCGTACCGCCGATCCAACTGCCGGCCAGGGCACCGAATGCCTTCCAGGCGTCCGGCCCCAGTCTGTTCTTGACGAGCCAATAAGCAATCGGCGCGCCAAGGATAACACCGGCCGTACCGAAGAGCATGACGAAGATCCCCTTGCCCATGATGCGAACGGCGGACAGGACGTCCACGTCCAGAAGCATGAGCAACAGGAACATGGGAAGAAGAACATCGCCCAGCAGGTCAAAGAGCAGGCACCGGGTGGGAATGAGGCCGGTATTGGAGAAGATCACGGGCAATGCGTAGACAAAAACGATGGGGGGCAAATAATGGAAAAGCCTCCATTGGGTTTTCCTCTCCAGATACAAGAAAAAGGACGCGATCCCGGCCAAGACGGCCAGGACCCCGACTGGACTTGTTACCACGGGGTCATCCATGAGCGATTACGATCCAGGGTCTTTGGGCGGCAGCCCGTACTCCACCCGACGGATCGCTCCCTTGAGCCGAGCCGCGGTCCGCACGCGGCCGTCCCAGTGTGTGGCCTTGGCCGGGGCACCCGGTCCAAGAGCCCGTATCGGCGTCTTCCCAAAACAGTCCATGCCCCTCGCCGCTCCGTGCACTGCCGGCTCCAATCATCCAGATCACGCGGTCGTTCGTCAAGACCGCGATGCACCTGCCTGTGGAAGGCGGCCACGCCGCACTCCCCCTGCACCGCCTTATGGAGCCGCTCACGAATGCCGTTTGTTCTGATCGGCGCCCCGCGTTTTCCCGATACAACGCCCGCCCGATGCCGTCGTCAGGACTGGTTCGGGTCGGTCGGCACGGGGCGGCCCATCAGACGGCCATAGAGCCGCCGTAATCGGCCCGCGGAGTAGCGGGTCACGCGTCCGGGCGCGGTCAGGACGGAGTTCCCGGCCGCCGAAGCCGCGCGGATGGGCACGCGGACGAAATTGGCCGCCGCCCGGCCCGTCTCGTCGATCGCGCCCACGACGCGGTCCATGGTCTCTCGGGACGTGTCGCCGACCCGCCGCAGCAGGCTGGGCAGCACATCCCGCGTGAACAGGTCGCGCACGTCGCGATAGAAGTCCTCGACGTGGGCGCCGAGGCGGCGCTTGGCCGCCTGCGTGTTCCAGCCGCGAAAGGCCCGGCACCGGTCAATCGCCGCGTGGCCGACGATCGTGGTCATGAAGCCGGCGCCCATGCCCTGGGCGATGTCGTCGATGAATCGCCCGATACCCGGCACCCGCGAGCCGAGCCCCTCGATCAGGTTTTTGCCCATGTGGATGTAGTTGACGGTCGCGACCACGGCCAGGATGTCCCAACCGATCTGGAGCTGCTCACGGAGCCGCGGCCTTGCGTTGTACGTGTAGATCACGTGCCGCACCATGGCCAGGTTGCGGTAGACGACGATGAACAGGTCCAGGGCCTTGTAGGGGCTGACGGCGACGGCGATCATGACGTCCCGCATGCAGTCCCGCACGTGACCGGCGGCATGGGCATCGACGCGTTCGAGAAGGGGCGCCAGGCCGTTGGTCTCGGTGTCGATAATCACCTGGCGCAAGGCGTCAGGATCGCGGGTGGAACGGGTCGCGACCGCCAGCGCCTCGGCCGTCTTGCAGGCCGCCGTGCGCTGCTCATCCGTCAGCAGGGAATTGACGGCAAGCCGTCGGAGGTACCGACACAGGTAGCGGGCATAGCGGCGAAGCTGCCGAGGCGTGGCCTTGTCGGGGTCGGGAATCGTCGGGGCGATAAGAACGGTCGGGCGGGAGAGGATGGAGAGGATGAATCGACCGGTGAGCCACGCCACCAGCAGCAGGATCACGGCGAGAAACACATAGCCCAGGATGGGATGGACCCCGCGAAGGGTCTGGTACGCACGGACGACCTCCATGAGGGCGAAGAAGGAAAAAACCGCCCCGATCACGATCACCGCCGTGCGCAGCAGACGAAACCACCTGACGAGCATGTCGGATCCTTTCCTCAGTTCTGGCATTTGCCGGGCCGCCGAGCCCACGGTAGTATAGACGATGTCCGCGGCTGGGAACAGGGCCGGCCCGCGGGTGTAGTCGGATACGGGGCCGGATGATTACGGGCCGGGATTGGACCTGTGTGTCGAAGGAGGACCGCGATGAGACGGCTGGTTATCATGGGATGCGCATGGGTTATGGCAGGGTCCTGTCTGGCCGGGCGCTACGACGTTGAGGCGGTGGGCGAAGGGTTCGTCAAGGGCGACGTGGTCAGCTATTCGTACGTGCCGAACCGCACCTGGACACCGGACGAGGCTCAAGGCGTCCTCCCCTACCTGTGCGAGTATGAATTGATGGCCTGGGCGGGGGGCGAACCGCTGGAGGCGTTTCACGATGAGAACATCCGGCGGATCGACCTGGCGGGGCAGTGGTCGACGGCGATCATGTTTTACGCGCGGCGGCTGGACTTTCGCGATGAGATCATCCGGCTGATGCTGCGGGCGTATCGGCATCGGCAGCTTTTCATCCTGCGGGATTACTGGCGGCCGGGCGACAGAAACGAACCGTTCGACAAAACGCGGGACATTCTCGAAACCCTCTGGGCCCAGCGCGACCGAATGCTGGTCAGTCCGGAGGGGGACCGGGCGACCGGGCGTCAGCTCATCAATAACATCCTGATGGTCAAGATGGGCGATGAGGGCTTCTGCTCGCTGGGAACCGAGGGCCTGCACGCGTGCTACGAGACGTTCCAGCAGCGGATCCAGGACCGCATGATGGACGGCCAGCGGCCCTTCGCGCACATCAAGGCGTGGTATAACCTGCTGGGCTGGGCCAAATGGACGGGAAGCTGCTGGGCGAGCAGTGAAGAGGACGTCCTTCTGCACCGGCGACAGAAGCTGCCCGCGAACACCGAGTTTATCGGCGTGGATACGTACGACTACTGGTGGCTGGGGATCGGCTTCGCTCCGGTGGACCCGGCGAATCGCGACCGGGTGCAGGCCCGCGTGGATGAGTGGCACAGCATCCGCACGCAGTACTACCCCGAAGGCGTCGTGCCCCGCGTGTGCGCGGACGCCGGTGATCCGTCCACGTGGACGGCCGCCTGTTGGAGCGATACGCACGGATTATTCAATGCGATACGCCTGGCCAAGGCGGAGAAGGCGATGATGGTCTACATCGGGCTCAGCAGCTCGCTGCCCGGCCAGTATACGACGCCTGTGGAGACGATGGACGCGTACTTTGACCACTGCAAGGCCGGGCCGTGGGTGGGCCTGGTGTGGTGGACGAGCATGGGGCGCATGCATCCGGATGAGAACCCGCTGGGCACGTTGGGCTACGTGGACAAGACACTGGTGCATTACACACCCGAACACCCGGAGGGCAGACCCTACACCCCCGACCAGGCGGAGCGCCTGCGAGAACGCTTTCTGGCCTCGCGAAAGCGAATGTTCGAGGACGTGGTCTACGGCCAGTTCGGTTTCTTGAACGGCCCCAAACCCAAGTAACCACCCCGCGCCTCCCACCGCGATACGTGGCGACACATCGGCATGATACGGGACTTGCCTCACCAGAGATCAGGCGTGATCGGCCACGAGGGGGAGGCTGACGGTGAAGGTCGAGCCGGCGTGGGGGGCGGTTTCGAGGTCCACTCGACCCGCGTGTTGTGTGGCGATCTTCTTGACGATCGCCAGGCCCAGACCCAGGCCCGCGCGGGGCCGGGTGGTGTAAAAAGGCTGGAATACGCTATCGGGCTCCGTGATGCCGGGCCCGTTATCGGCCACACGGAGGACGGCGTTGTCCTCGGCCGCATCGTATCGGGTCTGAACCTGCACCCGACCGGCATCCGAGGCGACGGCCTGAAGGGCGTTGAGCGCCAGGTTCAGGACAAGATCGTAGATCTGGTCGGGGTCCATGCGGGCCGGCGGCATGGCCGCATCGAGGGACAATTGCAGACTCTTGCGTTCGCGCTGGGCCTGGGGGCGGAGCGTTTCGACGGCGCAGCGGACGATCCCGTTGAAATCACACCGCACGAAGACGGGGTTGTACTGCCGGCTGAAGCGAAGCAGATCGCGGACCAGCTTCTCGACGCGGTCAAGGTTTCGCGTGAGGATGGGCCAGGTCTGAGCCACCTTGTCCCAGCGTTTCTTCCGGATGGCGGTTTCGATCACATCGCGGCCGCCCCGGATCGCCTGCAGGATATTCTTGATGCCGTGCGACAGCTCGACGGCGGTCTGCCCGGCTTGGGGAGAAACGCCGGTGTCCGCAGGGCCCCCATCGACATCGCCCTGGAGACCGGGGGCCAGATCGAGACGTAACTCGGCC
>DSDH01000276.1 GCA_011055475.1 Phycisphaerales bacterium
AGCACGTTCTGTCCGATGCCGGCCAGGTTCTTCCGCACCCCATGATTCCAACTGTTGCCCACATCGTGGCCCCTGAGGGAGTAGGAGGACGAACTCCTCCAGTAGGCCGGAATCAATTGCGGGGCTTGGCCGTTCGGACCGGGCGGTTTGATGTGCCCATTCTCGAACCACGGACTCATATCCGCCGCCACGGCGAACGAGGCCGTACGCCCGGCGTCCGCCGGGAACCGGCCGTAAGGATGGTGCATGGAGTAACTGACGTGCTGGTAAGGATTTGGCCCGAAATCCCAGTACCGCACCACGTCGCGATTGGAGTTCGTTGGGTTGAACGCGACCTGATCCGCTTCGGGACAGACCAGCGATTTCGGGGAGACATCGGCGCTGCGCACCAGGAGGTACCAACTCGCTGTAATCGTTCGCCCGGCGAGGTGTTGTGCTCCGCCCGGCGAGAAATCGGGCGCGGGCATGTCATAGGCGAAGCCCAGTTCCCTTGTCCAGGGTCCGTTGCCGGGCAGTTGCGGATACATCCCGTCGTGGTCGTTCGCGTAAACGTTGATCGCCGTCCCCAGCCCTTTGAGGTTGGATCCACAGATCACCCGCGTGGAAATCCGCTTGGTTTTGTGGAGGGCGGGCATCAGCAGGCCGATCAGGAGCAGGACAACCAGAATAATGCACAACAGCTCCACAATGGTGAAGCCCCGGCAGCATCGAGATGGCATTCCTGGCGGCCGCATCGTCACTATATTATACGGATCGGAACGCTCTCGTTGTTCACTTTTTCTGCAGTGTCCCTTGGGATTCGGCCATCGGGACGCGCGTGCTTGGGTGTTTTCCCCGCGGCGCGTGGTGCCCGATGCTGGCGGTGGGTCGGCGTTCATGGATTCGGGGGTGTGGGTTTGACAGGTCCCTGGCGGGGCGTTAGGATGGGTGTCGAACCGGGCCGTGGTCCGGTTCTCGGAGGATGACGGGAGGATGCCGATGGGCGGAATCGGGACCGAAGCAGGGCGGGCCGCACGGGTCGTCGCGACCGCGAGCAGGAGCCGCATGGGGGCAGGGGAGCGCGTGGCGGGCTGCGTGCCGGGTCCGTTCTGGTCTTCCATCGCCGGTCCTGAGTCCCGTCGGGGTGCCGTGTTCCACCCATTTCCCCTTGCACTCCACGTGGAGGACATGCCATGACACAAACCCAGGAGTCTTCGTCCGACCAAGCCGTTTCATCGGGCGCAGCGCCGCCGCCCGGTCGCCGGCGGATCATCGCGTTCAACTGCAAGGGCTGCCATCGTCGCTACCACGTCCCGGTGGCTCTGTGCGGGCGCACCGTCCGCTGCAAGCGTTGTGATACCTACCGCGTGATTCCCATGGTCTCCGACGCGCCGCTGTCCGAGGCGGAGCAGCCCGCCGAGGTGTGAACCAAGTCTTTGGCCGAGGCCCCGGCCCGGCTTCTCGTCGCGGTGTTCGGCCCGCCGGGGGCGTGGGGACGCTTACTTGGCCTCCATCCATGTATCACCGATCGCCAGGTCCACCTTCAGCGGCACATCCAGCTTGATGGCTTCGGTCATCTCCCGGCGGATCCACTCGGCGTGCGCCTCGGCGTCCTTGCGGGGCAGCTCGAAAACCAGCTCATCGTGAATCTGCAGGATCATCTTGACAGGCAGGTCCTCGGTCTCGATGCGCCGTTGAATGCGGATCATGGCCACCTTGATGAGGTCGGCGGCCGAGCCCTGGATGACGGTGTTCACGGCCAGCCGCTCGGCTTGGCTGCGCCGGTTGTGGTTTCGGCTGTCCAGACCCTGGATGGGTCGCCGCCGGCCCAGGATCGTCTCGGCGTAGCCGCGTTGCTTGGCGCTTCGGATCGCCTCGTCCATGAACCGTCGGATCGAGCCGTACCGGGCGTAGTAGTCCTCGATGAACTGCTTGGCCTCGGCCTGGCTGATCCCGACCGAGCGGCTCAGCCCGTACGGGCCCTGGCCGTAGATGATGCCAAAGTTCACCGCCTTGGCGCGGTTGCGCATCGCATCGGTCACCTCCCCGGGCGCGACGCCGTACACCTGCGCCGCGACGAAACGGTGAATGTCCTGGTCCTCGGCGAAGGCCCGCCGCAAGGCCGGATCGCCGGAGAAGTGGGCCAGAAACCGCAGCTCGATCTGCGAATAATCGGCGCTGAGGATACAGCCGGCCCGGTCGGCCGGCACGAAGGCCGAGCGGATCTTGCGGCCCAGCTCGGTACGGACAGGAATATTCTGCAGGTTCGGATCGCTGCTGCTGAGGCGGCCGGTGGCGGTGATCGTTTGGTTGAACGACGCGTGCAGCCGGTCGGTCCGCCGGTTAATCATCGCCGGCAGCTTGTCCAGGTAGGTATTCTTGAGCTTGCCGAGCTGGCGGTACTGCAGGATCAGCGGCACGATCGGGTGGGCCTCGCGAAGCTGATCGAGCACGTTCACGTCGGTGCTGCGTTGCGTCTTACCCTGCCGCAGCGACGGCAGCCCCAACCGGTCAAAGAGCACCTCGCCCAGTTGCTTGGTCGAGTCGATGTTGAAGCGCACGCCCGCCAGCTCGTGGATTTGGTCGGCCAGCCGTTCCAGCTCCCGGCCGACCTCGTGGCTCATCCGCTGCAAGAGCGGCACATCCAGGCTGACCCCGTGGCGCTCCATCGCCGCCAGCACCGAGACCAGCGGCATCTCGACCTCCTCGAAGAGCCGCTCGATTGCCGGGATGGCCTGGAGTCGTTCGCTCAGGTACTCATACAGCCGCCAGGTCACGTCGGCATCCTGGGCCGCGTAGCGACTCGCGGCCGCCAGATCGACCTGGTCGAACGTCAACTGGTCCTTGCCCTTGCCGATCAGACTGGACAGGCGGATCGTGTCCATGCCCAGGTAGTCGCGGGCCATCGCGTCCATGCCGTGGCTGGTCCGGTCGACATCCAGGCAATACGAGGCCACCATCGTGTCGAACCACACGCCCCGCAGCGGCATGCCGGCCTCGGCCAGGACGATCATGTCGTACTTGATATTCTGCCCGATCTTTCGGACGTCGGGATCGGCCAGGATCGGCCCGATGACCTCGCGGACGGCCGCGGCGTCGAGATGCGTGCTGCCCAGCGGTCCGCGGATCGGCAGGTACCACGCCCGGCCCGGCGACCAGGCGAAGCTCATCCCCACCAAATCCGCCTGCATCGGGTCGGTGCTCGTCGTCTCGGTATCCACGGCGAAGCACGTCTGCTTTCGCAACTGCCCCACGAAAGCTTCCAGCTTGGCCGCGGTATCCACCAATTCGTAATCACACTCCTCTGCCGCCCGGATTGCGGCGGTCGGGGCATTCGTGGTATCGGCTGCCTCCGGGCCGGCGGCGGCCCGCTCCAACCCCAACTGCGACAGCAATCGCGAGAAGTCCAGCTCCGTGAACAACCGCGCCAGGGTTTCACCATCCGGCTCGTGCAAGGCGAAGCGTTCGGCGTCCAGGTCTATCGGGGCATCCCGCCGGATGATCAGCAGTCGACGGCTCAGATACGCCTGATCCTTGTACTGTCGCAGGTTTTCGCCGCGCTTGCCGCCGATCTCGTCGGCGTGGGCGTACAATTCATCCAGCGAGCCATACTTCTGTATCCACTGAATCGCGGTCTTGGGCCCGACATCGGGCACGCCGGGGATGTTGTCGGCGGTATCGCCCTGCAGGGCCAGGACGTCGGTGAACTGCTCCGGCCGCAGGCCCGTCTCCTCCAGCAGCGATTCGGCAGTCATTTCCTTGTCGGCCTTGACGTCGTACATCCGCGTGTGCGCATCCAGCAGTTGCAGCATGTCCTTGTCTTTGGAGCAGATGTACGACGTGAGGCCCTGCCCGGCCGCCTTGGCCGTCAGCGTGCCGATCAGGTCGTCCGCCTCGAAGCCGTCCACTCGCAGTATCGGGATCCGCATCGCATCGAGAATCTCCTCGATGCGATCGATCTGCGGCGGCATGTCCTCCGGCATCGGTGGCCGATGCGCCTTGTAATCAGGGTAGATCTCCGCACGGAACGGGGGCGTCTTGCTGTCCATCGCTACGACGAGCAGGTCGGGCTTTCGCCGCTCGATCAATCCCAGCAACGCGGTCGTGAACACGTACGTCGCCTTGGTCGGCTCGCCCTTGGGGCTGGTCAGCGGACGCATCGGCGCATAGTACGCCGCGTAAATCTGCGCATGCGCATCGATGATGTATAGACTCTTGCCCATGGCCGGATCATACGCCGCGGCCGGTGACTCTGTCAACCACCGTCCTGACCGTGCGGGTCGCGGGGACGCGTCGTCAGACGTCGCGTCAAACGTCCGGCCTGCGACGGGCCGACGGCCGTCTACCGCAGCACGATGGTGTAGGGCGAGGTCTCGTCAATGTCTATCTTCAGGCCGCCGGGGGCCGTCGAGACCGTGGTCTTCTTGTCCGTGGCGTAGCCGTTCTCGTCGCAGGCGACTACCCGGACGCCGGAGCCATTCAACCGCAATGTCACGGCCGCCTTGATCCGCTCCACGCCCCAAGGGGCCGAACCCAGGCTGCGAATCGTCCCGGCCAGTCCATCGGGCTCGGAGGTCCGCCATCCGTAAGGCTGATCGATCGTCGTGCATTGGATGAGAATCCTCCGCGAGGTGGCCAGGGGCTGGTCATCAAGCGACACCACCAGCACGGTCCCGTAGTCGTTGGCCATGTCGATAGCCGCGCCGGCCAAGCGGACCGTTCCCACGCGACCCAGAAAGCCGGCCGCTCCCTGGGCCTTGGGGGTGTCCACCGTGACCAGGCCCCGGCCATAGTCGAGCCGCACCTCGCCGGTGGCACTCGTGATCGTCTTGGCCTCACGGTCGATCCGCGTGGTTATGTCCATCAGATGCGACTGGTTGGGACGGCCCGCGAAGGATCGCGTTATCCGGCCGACGTAGAACGCCGCCGGATCGACGGCCTGCTCGATACGTCCCGACCGGCCTGCCGGAATCTGATCGGCCCGCAACTGGTCCATCGCCGCCTTAACCACCACCGGCGATCCCTTCAGGGCCAGCAGGTCCTCGATGGCCAGGTGCTCCTGTACGACACTCGGGGCCTCCTGCACGTACCCGTTGCGGTAGAGCAGCGACGTGGCGAAGAACCCGCCCAGCACCACCGGCGTGTTCATGGGGAACTTGCCCACGCCCTGGTCCCAGGCGGCGCTGTTCACGCTGAAATGCCCGATCGCATCGAGCCCGCTGAGTGACCCGTAGACGGCGGTCAGGAACGGCCACTCCGCGCGATACATGTTCGGCATGGGCCAGCCGATCTCGGAGATGATACTGGGATGCCCGTCGATCTCGATGTAGGGCAGGGGATTGGCGTATTGCAGACGTATCGCCGATTGGCTGGTGAAGGTGTGCCCCAGTCGGACCGACCAGTTCGCCGCGTCACCCTTGTGATTGTGGTCAAAATACCCGTGATGGTCGATCACGTCGCCCGCGGTGTAGCAATACTGCTCCAACGGTTCCAGCAGGCCGGGGTCGGCCGTCCGCCAGTTTCCGCAGGAGACCAGCCCCTCGTAGCCGCACGATGTGCGGAAATGGTCAATGGCCTTCTGATAGAACCCGCGCATGTTCTCCGTCAGGAATCGCACCTGATCGATGATGCGTGGCCGGTTGCGCGGCGCAGCCCGCAGGCCGTCGGCGGTCATGTTCCACGCATCCAGCAGGTCCATCCGCCCCTCATCGGGACGGTCGTCGGGAGTGGCGACGCCGCCCCAGGCCGCCACGGCCTTGTCGAGCGTGCCGTACTTCTTCGTCAGCCAGTCGCCGTACATCCGCTGGAACGTCCGCCAACGGTCGGGGGGCACGTTCTTCTTGCCGAACGTCCAGAAGAAGTGGCTGTCTTCGTTCTGAATCTCCACGATCGCCACGGCCGGGTCCTGGCCAAGGGGTATGCCCGTGTAGGGATTGGGTGTCTTGAGCAGGGCGTCGGCCCAGTTGAAGTAAATGCGCTGCATCTCCGGATCGAAGAACAGCAGCATGAAGCACCAGCGGTCCTGCTCGGTGTGCCACGGGTCCAGGCGGAACCACGCGGGGAAATAGAAGCTCAGCTTGGTGTAGATACCTTCCTGCTTCAGCGCCCGGACGAAATGGTGGATGTTGTCCAGCTTGCGCGTGTCCACCGTCGGGTTCCGCGAGCTGTAGATGCCGCCGTGCAGACGCACCATATTCACGCCGCGTTTGGCCAGATTTCGAGCCAGGACCACGTGCGAGTCATGGTCGAGGCGATGAATCACGCCGCCGGCGTTGGCCACCCAGAACTTCACGGGTTGGCCATCGCCGAGAACAAACCCATTGTCCTTCGCCCGCACATAGCCGCTGGCCCCGGCCATGTCTTCGTTCAGGGCCCGCAGGTCCAGCAGGGCATCGGCCGTGAACGGATCCGCAGGGGGCTCCCAGGCGAAGTAGCCGGGGTTGGCGTTGCCGGTGCGCTGGCCGGGCTTTAGCAGGCCGCGCGGCATGAACGGCTCGCGCGAGAGGACGAAGCAGTCCAGGGCGCCGTGATTGTTGTTTGGGCTGTGGAACTTGAACGTGAGCCGGTGCGGGCCGGTCGACAAAGACACCGTCCCCGCGTTGATCCAGGAGATGAACCGCATGTCCGGTTTGCCGTCCACGGCGATGTTGATGTTCTCCACCGCCCGGTCCAGGTCGACCTCCACCCACGGCCCGTCGTCCATCTGATAGCTGAGCCGTGGCCCGGCGACGGAATTGGCCCGGATCCAGAAATGGTACACCCCCTCTTCACCGATGCTCAGGCGATAGTCGGCGGTCGGCGGGGCCCCGGCAGCAAAGTGCGAAAGCCATTCGCCGCCCGACAGATTCTCCTTCTTGACGCTGTCGTACCAGTTATGCCGCTGCATCGTGTGGGCGACGGCATCCTCGCCTTCCACCCACACATAAGCCTGCCCGCCCCACGTGAGGCTTGCTCCGGCGAGCAACAGAACAGCCAGACCGACTGATCGCGACAATCGCATAAAGGACCTTTCCACCAGAAACGGCAAACACGCAGGTCCATTATAGCGGCCGCCGCGGCCAGACTCCCGTAAGAAACCCACGTGTTCATCCGGGGCGTTTTTCGTCGTTGACAGTCCGGGGAGGATCGGCTAAACTCATACAACTTGGCGGG
>DSDH01000369.1 GCA_011055475.1 Phycisphaerales bacterium
AGGCCCTTGATCGGCGAGGCCGCGCCGGTGAGCTTCTTCTCGGTGACGGCGAAGATCCGCCGCTCCGCGGCGTCGAGCTTGTCGGCGACGTCGCCCCCTTCGTCGTAGGCCTCGTTGAGGATGGCGTTGCTGGCGTGGACGAGCTGCCGCAGGAGTGCCTTGTCGTGGACGATGCGGCCGTAGTATTCGACGCTGGCCGCCGAGGGCACGCTCTCGGCCACGCGCACCAGGTAGTCGATGCCCCCCACGGCGTCGAGCTGCTTGCGCCGCCGCAGCTCGTCGCGCAGCAGCACCAGGTCGATGGCGCTGTTCTGATCGTACAGCGTCACCAGCGCCTCGAAGATCATCCGGTGCTCGGGCCGATAGAACGAGTCGGCCGAAAGCACCTGAACGACCTGTCCGATGCACTCGCGGTCCAGGATCATCGAACCCAGCACGGCGGCCTCGGCCTCGAGGCTTTCGGGCATGGGCCGCTGCGACGCCGGGCCGTCCGGCCCGGCCGCGACCGCCACCGAGCCGTTATCCTTCGGCGCTGTCCTGCTCGATCGATTCAAGGGCTCCGTCCTCAGCTACGACGACCACGTTCACCGTGGCTGTCAGGTCCGCCGCGATCTTGAGCGTCACCTCGTGGGTGCCGACCTCCTTGATGTGCCCGTCCAACCGGACCATCCCGTCGGCGATCTCGTACCCCTGAGCCCGCAGATTCTGAGCGATATCACGTTCGGACACCGATCCGAACAGGTGACCCTGCTCGTTGGCCTTGGCCGCGATCACGGCCTCGGCGCCGTTGACCTTCTCGACCAACGCCTCCAACTGCCGGCGAACGAGCCGACGCTGCTCGGCCCGCTGGGCCTTCTCATCGGCCAGCGACCGAATGTTGGCCTTGGTGGGCGGGATCGCCAATCCCTGTGGAATCAGGTAGTTCCGGGCGTAGCCGGTCTTGACCTCGACGATATCGCCCAAGTACCCCAGATGTTCGACGTCTTCACACAACAACAGCTCCATACGTTCTCTCCACACGGCCGCGGGCCCGCAGGCCCCGGCAAAGACCTTGGATCTGCCTCAGAAGGTCGGCGGGACTACGCCGAGAACGGCAGCAGGGCCATGAACCGCGCCCGTTTGACCGCCCGCTTGACCATCCGCTGGCACTTGGCACAATTGCCGCTGCGCTTGCGGCTGAAAATCTTGCCTCGATTGGTCAACAGCTTCTGCAGGACCGGGACATCCTTGTAGTCGATGTACGTCGCGCCTTCCCGGCAGAATCGGCACTGGTTCTGCTCCCGCAGACCCACCGAAAACCTCTTTTTTCGTCGCTTCTTGGCCTGTCTGGTACCTCTCATGTTGGTTTCCCAATACCCTACAATACAACGGTCTGGTTTACAATCCGAAACTCGCCGGGGCCACGAACCCTCGGCGGCGGGGTTTAGAACGGGATGTCGTCGTCCGGGGGCGGGGCCTGGGAGTAATCCTGGTCCCCCGGCGGCGCCTCGCCGCCGGGCGCCCCCCGTCCTCCGGAGCCGCCCTGTCCGACGAACTCGAAATTCTCCACCGTGACCTTGAGGCGGCTTCGCTTGGTGCCGTCCTGGCCCGTCCAACTGTCATACGTCAGGCGCCCTTCCACGAAAATGGGATTGCCCTTGTGGAAGTACCGGCTGACCACCTCCGCCCGCTTGCCGAACATGGTGCAATCCACGAAACACGTCTCCGTGCGTTCGGTTCCATCGGCCCCTTTCCAGCGGCGGTTCGTCGCCAGGCCGAAGTCCACCACGGGCGTCTGCGACGGCGTGTACCGCAACTCCGGCTCGCGGGTCAGGTTGCCCAATAGAATGACCTTGTTATAACTGGCCATGATCCCTTCCTTCTTTGTGGGGTGAAGCCATGCCGGCGGACATGGCGCTGTCGTCGCTGGAGCCTAGTCCTCCGAACGATTCTCGTCACTTTCGTCGGCGTCATCCTCGGCCTGTCCCGCGGCTTGTTCCGCAGTCTGTTCCGCGGCGGCCCGTTCCCGTTCGGCTCGGGCAGCGCGGGCCTGAGCGGCTTGAGCGGCCTGGGCCGCCTCCTGGGCCTGGGCCTCCTCCAGCGGGGTGGCCTTGTCTAGGTCCGCCGCCTTCATGCGATCGGTCCGCAGAATCAAAACCCGCAGAATCCGCTCGGACAACTGGACGTCGCGCTCGATCGCGCCGATCTGATCGGCGGCGCCCCGGAAATACACGAGGATATACGTCCCCCGCGACTTGCCCTCGATCTCGTAGGCCAGCCGACGCTCGTCCCACTTCTTGAACGAGACGATCTCGCCCCCGTGGCGGGTCAGGATGTGCTCGATCGTGCCCCGCACGGCGTCCCACTCCGTCGCCGCCAGGCTCGAATCGACCAGGAACATGGCCTCATAAAGTCTTTTCATTGCCGTTTCCAAGCTCTTGCCTCCACTCGCGTCAGGATTCGTTTTCCGTTTGCGTTTCGTCTTTCGCTTTGACGTTGTACCGATTCATCGCCGTTTCAATGCCTTCGTCGAGCCAGCATACGACGGCCTCGACCGCACGATCAATCGCCTCGTCCAGCCGTGTGCGCTCCTCGGCCGTCGGTCGTGACAGGACGTAGTCCCGGGCCACCCGCGTCGCCGCGCCGATCCCAATCCGCAGCCGGGCGAAGCGGTCCGTACCCAGCTTCTCAATAATATCCGCCAGCCCGTTATGGCCGCCCGATGAGCCCTGGGCCCGCAGTCGGATCCGCCCCGGCTCGAGCGCCATGTCATCGGTCACGACCAAGAGGTCCGCCGGGGACACTCTGTAAAAACCGGCCGCCGTCGCCACGACCTGCCCGCTGCAGTTCATATATTGCAGCGGCTTGAGCAGCAGCACCCGCTGCGATCCGCAGGTCCCCTGGCCCACCAGTCCGCCGAATTTCCTCTTGTCAATCTCCACATGCAGCCGGTCGCCCACGCGGTCCACCGTCTCGAACCCGACGTTGTGTCGCGTTCCCTGGTACTCGCGGCCGGGGTTGCCCAGCCCCACAATGAGCCGCACACCGGCCCTGTGTTCATCGAGGCCGTCGCGTCTCTCCCGCCGGTCTGTCCAACAAGCACCCATGACCCGCGGCTAATCCGCCGTGTCCTCGGGCCCCTCGGCCTCCTCGCCGATCACCTCTGGAGCCGCCGGCATCTCCTCCTCCAACTCCTCGGTGGTCTTGGCCTTGGAGATCGGGTGGCAATGCAGGACAACCGTCTCAGGGTCGGTGACCAGCCGGGCGTTCGGCGGCAGGGAGATGTCCCCGGCGCGAATCGATTCGCCCACGTCCAGATCCTTGACCGAGACCGGCAACACGTCCGGGATCTCGCTGACGCGGCATTCGATTTCGACGTGGTCCAAGATCTCATCGATCATGCCGCCGAAGTGCGATCCTTTGCTGGTGCCCTTCTGCTCGATGGGCACCACCACTCGCACCATCTCGCTGAGATTCACCCGCATCAGGTCGGCGTGAATGATCGTCTTGCCCAGGTGATCGTATTGCAGGTCCCTGACCAGCAGCGTGGCCTTCTGCCCGTCCAGGGTCGTTTCAAACACGCGGTGTCCATGGTGCAGGGCCTCGCTGAAATCATGCAGGCTCAGCGCCACGTTGACCGATTCCTGCCCGTGTCCATAGACCACGGCCGGAAGTTGTCCCTTGCGCCGCAGCCGCGCCACGCGTCGGGAGCCGACCTCCTCTCGGGGTTTGACCTCTAAGAACATTGTCTGCGTCATGTTATCCTCGTGAACTGTCCTGTTCCGTCCGCCCCGGCGGACCCGCCGGTCCGCGCTGCCGGCCGGACGCAATTACGTAAACATGCTGCTTACCGATTCATTGTTGTGGATGCGACGGATGGCCTCGCCCAGCAGGTTGGCCACGCTCAGCACCTTCAAGTGGGGCAGCTCGGCGGCGGCCTCGCTGAGCGGAATCGTGTCCGTCACGAGAATCTCGTCGAGCGGCGCCGCGCTCAGCCGGTCGATGGCCTGCCCCGAGAACACGCCGTGGGTCGCCCCGACGAACACCTGCTCAGCGCCGCGCTCCTTGACCAGCCGCGCCGCGTTGTAGACCGTGCCCGCCGTGGAGATGATGTCGTCACACATCACGACGTTTCGCCCCTCCACGGTGCCGATCATCTCGATCGATTCGACCTCGTTGCCGGTCAGTCGCCGTTTGTGAATGATCGCCAACTCGCCGCCCAGCGCCGCGGCGTACAGCGCCGCGGTCTTCATGTTGCCCACGTCCGGCGCGACTACGGCCAGGCGCGGCAGGTTCCGCCGTCGGAAATACTCGATGAAGACGGGCGCCGCCGTCAGATGATCGACCGGGATATCGAAAAAGCCCTGCAACTGCTTGGCATGCAGGTCCACACTCAGCACACGGTTGGCCCCGGCGCTCGTAATGAGATTCGCCACCAGCTTGGCCGTGATCGGCACCCGCCCCGCGTCCTTGCGGTCCTGCCGGGCGTAGCCGAAGTAGGGCACCACGGCCGTGATCCGCGTCGCGCTGGCCCGCTTGAGGCAGTCCAAAAAGATCAGCAGCTCCATCACCGAGGCATCCACCGGGCGGCACGTGGACTGGACGACGAAGCAATCCTTGCCCCGGACGTCCGACTCCAGACGGATGATTTTCTCGCTGTCCGGGAAACGCTCGATCCACACCTTGCCCATCGGTTTGTTCAGGTAAGCACAGATCGACTCGGCCAGCTTGGGGTTGCTGGTCCCGCTGAACACGATAATCGGGTGGTCTTTCATGCATCGGACTCCTTGCCGAGCTGTTTGGCCGTCTCTTTGCGGACCACCGAGCCGGGTTCGACCCGTCGGCCGGGGGGGATCTCCAGCGGCGCGATAAGTACGGCCCCCGATCCGATGAAGCTGCCGTCGCCGATGTCCGTCTGCAGGATCCGCTGGCCGTCGAAGTTCGCCGTGATCGAGCCAGCGCCCACGTTCACGTGCCGCCCCACCGTGGCGTCGCCCAGGTAGCTGTGATGCCGCGCCCGCACCCCCTCCCGCAGGATCGAGCTCTTGACCTCGGTGAACACGCCGAGGACCACGTCGTCCTCCAGGACGGTCTGGTCCCGCAGGTAGGCGAATGGACCGATCCGACAGTTCTGCCCCACCTTGACCTGTCCGTGGATATAGGTGAACGGCTCAATCACGGTGTCCTGGCCGATCTCGGCCCGCACGTCGATCCACGTGTTCGGCGGGTCCACGATCGTCACGCCGCTTTCCATCAGGCGCGACTGAATCCGCTCCTGCATGATCTTGCTGACGTGCGACAGTTGCATGCGGTTATTCACGCCCATGCAGTCCTCCGGCGGCACGGCGGTAATCGCCACGACCTTGCGGCCCTGGGCGATAATCAGGTGCAGGGCGTCGGTCAGGTAATACTCGTTCTTCACGTTGTTCGGGGTGATCTTGTCCAACGCCGTCAGCAGGGGGCCGGACTCGAAGCAGTAGTACCCCGGGTTGACCTCTTTGATGCCGCGCTGCGTGTCCGTGCAATCATTCTCCTCCACGATGCCCTGGATATTCCCGTAGGCGTCGCGCACGATCCGTCCGTAGCCGTGGGGGTCGGCCAGCACGCTCGTGGCCAGCGTTGCGGCGGCCTTTTCCTGCACGTGCTTGTCCAGCAGCGTCGTGAGCGTCTGGCCGCGGATCAGCGGCGCATCGCCGTAGAGGATCAGCACCTGGCCATCGAACGAGCCCAGATGCTCGGCGCAGCACATCACCGCGTGCCCCGTGCCCCGCTGCTCGGCCTGCTCGACGAACGTGATGTCCTTGTCCTCTCGGTACCGCTCGATAATCTGCTCCTTGCCGTAGCCGACCACGACCAGGACGCGATCCACGCCGGCGTGCCGGCAGGCGTCCAGCACGTACGCCAGCATGGGCCGGCCGCAGACCTCGTGCAGCACCTTCGCCAGCTTCGTGTTCATCCGCGTGCTCATGCCGGCGGCCAATATGACGGCTATCCGCTCTGCCATGACAACTGTTCCGCAAAGAGGTCTCTATTCGCTAAGCAACTCAGACCGACGGGGCGCCACCGTGGCCACGCGTGTCATTCCGGGCTCATCCGAAAACTCACGCCCCGCGACGAAACCATCGATTCCTGTTCTCACGGGAACAACACGGGCAAACACCGATTGCGTACGCCGTCGGCCTTTCTTGCCAGGCTCGCTTCGTGTGGCCGTACAAACACCACTACCCGGCCAGGACTCGAACCTGGACTAGGAGGACCAAAACCTCCTGTGCTACCGATTACACCACCGGGTAATCGCTCTGTCCGACCGGTCGCCTCGGCGCAAGCAGACGCCAAGCCGGTCGGCAAGCACGTATCGGACTGCCAAAAAACAGGGTCGCGCGCCCGAGAAACGGGCGGACCTGGACTCGGCGGAGGCTTGAGCCGGCCTTGCGCGACACAACCGGCCCCGCGAAACGTCCCCGTGCGCCGAGGCGAAAACGCTATCTTATAGCCGTCGGTCCCGCCCGCTGCAAGATTTTTTGCCAAAAAATGGCCGATAGCAGCACCGCCAGAGGCGTTGACTGGAATGGCACCCCTCTCCCCGCTGGCGGCCCAACAACGCCGGGCCGCGTGTTGCCCGCGACCGAGGGCATCGTTATACTGCCGGTCGGTAGTGTCTCATGGGACCACACGTGTGAATTCACGGAGGGCGATCATGGATGTACTGCAAGCCATTCGCAGCCGCTATTCGTGCCGGACCTACCAGGACAGGCCCGTTGAACGCGACGTACTCGACCGGGTTCTGGAGGCGGCGAGGCTGGCCCCGTCGGCCCGCAATCTGCAGGATTGGCGGTTTGTCGTGGTCACGGACGCCGAAAAGCGGGCCCGGCTGTCCACGGCGGCCAACAATCAGAAGTTCGTCGCCGCCGCCCCGGTGGTGATCGTCGGGTGCAGCATCAGCGACCACGTGATGCGGTGCGGCCAAGCGGTGGGGCCGATCGACGTGGCCATCGCCCTGGAGCATATCGCCCTTCAGGCCGCGGCTGAGGGCCTGGGGACCTGCTGGGTCGGCTCGTTCTATCCCGACCAAGTCCGGGCCGTGCTGGGTATTCCCGACGAGGTGCAGGTCATCGAGTTGATGACGCTGGGGTACCCCGCCGA
>DSDH01000589.1 GCA_011055475.1 Phycisphaerales bacterium
GCCATGTAATCCAGGAGGGGATCGTCGACCCGGCCCTCGCACAGTCCCAGCCAACCCAGCACACCGGCCCGCTGGTCCAAGGGGTGTCGGCGATCGTTCGCCAGCTCCTGGTAGATCTGACGGGCCGTCTCAGCGTGGCCCCGTCGCGCCAGCGCCTGCGCGCAGGCAATATATGCCTGGCTCAAATCCGCGCGGGCCTCCCCGTCGGCCTTGAGCCGGGCATTCCGAAGAAACCGGGCCGCCTCCAGAGTGCCCGTGCGACCGAGGGCCGCCACCGCGGCGGCGACCACGGACTCGTTCTCCGACTGAGCCTCTTGGATCAGCACCGGTGTACTGTCGGCATCGGCCCGCTGGCCCAAGAGCCCGATGATCTGCATACGAGCGGGCCCCGTGGTGGCGGGCAGGACCTCCCGCAGGAGTTGATCGACGCGCGGCGATTCCTGGCCCGCCAGCGCGTAGCATACCATCTCGCACGTTTCCGGATCGGCCAGCAGCCCGGCGATCTCGCGGCTCGTCTCCTCCGTGCCGACCGACCAGAGCTGCGTGCAGGCGAATCGCTTACCTGCAAGCGTGGCCTCCTCCGACCGCACCAGCGCCACCAGTCGATCGACCAGGTGAGAGCGCACCTCCGGCGGGGCCTGGCGCAGCGCTTGTTCCATATTCCGCAGAATGGCCGGATCGGCTTCGTATTCGTATTGAGCCAGTTCGACCGTGAGGCGGTCCACGTCGTCACGCCCAAGCGGCTGCGCGATACCCGCGGACGGCAGGCCCAACATCGCCGCCATGACCAGGGCATGCGCTAGAACCTTCATTCGTTCCATTCGTGCCTCTCCTGCTCCATGCACAAGGCGGCCGGTCCCATCCGGCGCGAGGTGCTAAAAGTGCCAGGGCGCCCGCATCAGGCGACGGCGCATGCGATCGGTCTCGGCGTCGTTGGGGAACGATTCCGTTTTGGGGTCCCACATCAGATCCCGACCCAGCCGCAAACACAGGTTGGCGATGTGCCCGATGGTCGTGGCGCGATGGGACTTCTCCGGCGAGCAGATCGTCTCGCGGCGGGTCTTGATGCACCGCAGGAAGTCACCGATATGGCCGCCCGGATCGGCCCAGCTCTTGGCCGACACCGCCCGCCGTTTCAGCAGGCTCTGCGGCTCGGCCGTCACCACGTTCGTATCGTCATCCACCTGGATCCAGCCCTCATCGCCGATGAAACGGATATAACGCTGGGCGAACTGACCCCGCACCCACATCACGAGCCTGCGTCCGTCGGCATACGTGCAGTCCACGCGGCATCGCACGGGCGTGTCGGCGAAGTTGCCCGGTATGAACTCGGCGAGCCCCTCGTAGTGCACCGGTCCGGTGTCATCGGCATCCAGTCCCCACTGGGCGATATCGGTGTAATGGCAGCCCATCGCGATGAGCGTGCCGCCGCCGGTGTCCCAGAAGTAGTTCCACCCGTTGAATCGCGCGGGGATATAGGGGCACCACGGCGTCGGCCCCAGCCACATGTCGTAGTCCAGCCCGGTGGGCACCGGCTGCGGCGCCTGGGGCTGCAAGACCGGGTTCTCCCACATCTGCATCTCCACGGTGTGGACGCGGCCGATCAAGCCGCTCTGCGCGATCTCCACCTGGAATCGGTACGAGTCCACGCTGCGCCGCTGATGCCCGCACTGGTAGACCGTGCCCAGCCGCTCCATCGTCCGCACCAGCTCGCGGCCCTCCTCGATGGTCATGGTCATCGGCTTTTCGCTGTAGACGTCCTTGCCGGCCTTGGCCGCGAGGATCGAGGCCAACGCATGCCAGCGGTCGCCCGTGGCGATGTACACGGCGTCCAGGTCCTCCCGCGCGAGCATCTCGCGAAAGTCACGGTACGTGACGCAGTCGCCGTTCTTGTAGTACTGATCCACTTGGGCCTTGCCCATCGCGCGGCGCTGCTCGCGCGGATCGGCCACGGCGATCAATTGGACGTCCGGACGTGAGAGGAAGAACGGTGTCACCTCGCGGCAGCGGTTGCCGTGACCGATCGTCGCGAGGGTGACCCGGTCCGACGCGGGCATCGCTCCATCGCGGCCGAGCGCTGAGCCGGGAATCACCGTCAGCAGGGGGAACGCGCTAACGGATTTCAGGAGACTGCGGCGTGTAAGGGTCTGCTGCATAACCGTGCCTCCGGTTTCTGTGATCCTGAACGGCCATCCTGATGATGACGTCACTCTCCGTCCAAAAGGCGGGCGGGGAAAAAACGTTTTCCACACTCTAGCCGCTCGCCTTCGCCTGTCAAGAAGATTCGGGGCTCTTCGCTTCTTTGCGCGGACATAGGGCGGGCCGAACGGGCGATGGGGTAATCGACTCAGCCTGTCTACGGAGAGCCGGCGGCTTCGTACCGTCGCTCGATGGTCACCTCCTGTCCATCCACCGACACGATCGAATACACCAGCCGGCCCATGAACCGTTCCTGCCCCGGCTGATGACACACCGTGCGCCCGATCCGCACCGTGTGCCGGCGTGTAATCAAATGGCTTTCGTGGATGTGCCCGTGCAGGGTGCACAAGGGGTGCCGCGATAGAATCCAGCTTCTGACCGCCTGGGACCCCACGTCCATCCCCTCCGGCACCGCCGCCAATCCCATTCCGGCCGGCGGGGCATGGCAGACCAGAATCGCCCGATCCATCGCGTCGATCCCCTCCGACAGGCCGTCCAGAATCTCCTCCAGCGTCGGTCGATCACGGAAGAACGACTCGACATCCTCGATCGGTTCGAAATCGCCACCCTCCGAGATCAGCGGCTGTGGCGGCTGTGGCGGACGCACGAAGTCACGCGTGTCCAGCACGCACCAGTCCTTCAGGCGAAAGGGCGGATCCGGAATATAATTGCACCCCCGAATCCGCAGCCCGTCTTCGACAATCGCCCACCCATCCGTCGGGTCGTGCAGACACGGGGTGCGATCCACGAGGGTCCTCCACGCCGGCAACACCGCCTTGCAGTCATCGTTGGCCGGCATGGCGTAGTACGCGATCCCGTATTCCTGCGCCATGTCCACGTAGGCTTCCAGGTACTCGTCGATAAACAATCGCTGCGCCGCGATCAGGTCCCGGGCATGTGGAAACAGGTCCCCGCCGTTCACAATGACGCCAATCCCCTCCTCGCGTGCGGCCTCCAGCGTCCGATCGTATCCCCACGTCCAGCCGTGCAGGTCCGTCACGTACAGAAACCGGAACATGCCATCCTCCCTTGGCCCGCACAGCAATCCACGGAGTCGCCATCGGATTCTCCGCACGCAGCCTCGGCGCACGTCCCCACGGCCACCGCCGGGATCAGCCCGCCGCTACGAGCACCCCATGGAATTGCCGCAGTTGAAGCATCGGTAACACGTGCCGTTGCGCACCGTGATCGCCCCGCACACGTCGCACGCCGGCGCATCGTCTTGGAAGTGTTCGAACTGGGCGCTGAACTGGTGCATCAGCGCGGCATCCGTGGCCATCCGGTTCGGAGCCCCGACGGCCGACTCCACGGTCGCTACGGTCTGCTCGGCCATCCGGTCGAATCGGTCGGGCCGACCGGCAATCGGTCGCGGCGCGGGGCGCGCCGCGTCTTCCGGCGCCTTCTTGCGAGCGGCCTTGGCCTCGTCGATCTTCCGCGCCAGGTCCTTGGTCTTCTCCACGAGCACCTTGGCCGTGCCGCCGGGGCCCGTGGCTGGGGCGGCCGCGCCGCGATTCGGCATGTTCTTCTCCGCGTAGCCCGGGATGAACTGGCACCCCATCCAGCAGAAGATGTAATCGATCAGGCTCTTGGCGAAGGGAATGTTCTTGTTGCTCGTCATCCCCGACGGCTCGAACCGGGCATGGCGGAACTTGTCCACCAGCGTGATCAGCGGCACCCCGTATTGCAGCGCCATCGACACGCACGTGCCGACCACGTCCATCAGGCCGCCCACCGTGCTGCCTTCCTTGGCCATCGTGATGAACAGCTCGCCCGGCTGGCCGTCGTCGTACAACCCCACCGTCAGGTAGCCCTCGTGCCCGGCCACGCTGAACTTGTGCGTGATGCTGTGGCGTGTCTCGGGCAGCCGCCGACGGAACGGCCGTGCGCTTTCTTCCTTCTTGGCCTCGTTCTTGCCCTGTTTCTCCACGTTCACCGGCTGGATCCGCTTCGACCCATCCCGATAGATCGCAATCGCCTTGAGCCCCAGCTTCCAGCCTTCGATGTAGGCCCCCGCGATCTCCTCGGTCGTGCTCTCCCGCGGCATGTTGATCGTCTTGCTGATCGCCCCGGACAAAAACGGCTGCACCGCCGCCATCATCCTCAGATGCGCCATGTAATGGATGTGCCGCTTGCCCTTCACCGGCTTGAACGCACAGTCAAACACCGCCAGGTGCTCCTCCCGCAGGCCCGGCGCCCCCTCGATCGTGTCCTCCTGGTCGATGTGGTCGCAAATCCGTTTGATCTCCTCCGGACTGTAGCCGAGCCGCTCCAACGCCATGGGCACCGTGCGGTTGACGATCTTCAGCATGCCGCCCCCGGCCAGCAGCTTGTACTTGACCAGCGCGATGTCCGGCTCGACACCCGTGGTGTCGCAGTCCATCATGAACCCGATCGTGCCCGTCGGCGCCAGCACCGTCGCCTGGGCGTTGCGATACCCGTGCTGCACCCCCATCTCGTACGCCTGATCCCACGCGTTCTTCGCCGCGTTCAGCAGATACGCTGGGCAGTGCACCTCCGGGATGTGGTACGCGTGCTCGCGGTGCATGCGGATCACGTTCAACATCGGCTCGCGGTTCAGCTCGAACGCCTCGAACGGCCCCAGCTTCTCGGACAGCTCGGCGCTGGTCGCGTACGCCGTCCCCGTCATCACCGCCGTGATCGCCCCCGCCCAGGCCCGTGCCTCATCCGAGTCATACGGCAACGCCAGGCTCATCATCAGGGCCCCCAGGTTCGCATACCCCAGCCCCAGCGGCCGGAACCGGTGGCTGTTCTCCGCGATCCGGGCCTCCGGATAGCTGCCGTTGTCCACCAGAATATCCTGCGCGATGACAAAAATGCGAACCGCCCGGCAAAACGCCTCCAGGTCGAACGTGCCGTCCTCCTGGCGGAACTTCATCAGGTTCAGCGACGCCAGGTTGCACGCCGAGTTGTCCACGAACATGTACTCGCTGCACGGGTTCGACGCGTTGATCGGCCCGCTCTCGGGACACGTGTGCCACCGGTTGATCGTCGTGTGAAACTGCATCCCCGGATCGCCGCACACCCGCGTGCCTTCCGCGATCAGCCGCATCAGCTCCCGCGCCGAGTATTCGTCGACCGGCTCGCCGGTCGTCACCGAACGCGTCGTCCAGGTCCCGTCCTTCTCCACCGCCTCCATGAACGCATCCGTCGCCCGCACCGACAGGTTACTGTTCTGGAACATCACGCTCTCGTAGGCGATGTTGTTCATGTCGCCGCCATAGCCCCGTTCGATCAGGGCCCAGGCCTTCTTCTCCTCCTCCGTCTTGCAGGTGATGAACTCCCGGATGTCCGGGTGCTCCATCTTCAACGACTGCATCTTCGCCGCGCGACGCGTCTTGCCGCCCGACTTGACCACCGCGGCGATCTGGTCGAACACCCGCATGAAGCTCAGCGGCCCGGAGGGTTTGCCCCCGCCGCTGAGCTTCTCCCGGCTGCTCCGCAGCGTCGACAGGTCCGTCCCCGTGCCCGAGCCGTGCTTGAACAGCAT
Organism: Phycisphaerales bacterium; assembly: GCA_011055475.1. Taxonomy (GTDB): domain Bacteria; phylum Planctomycetota; class Phycisphaerae; order Sedimentisphaerales; family Anaerohalosphaeraceae; genus DSDH01. The sequence continues at coordinate 5,708 of DSDH01000589.1, forward strand.
CGCCTCGCTCCGCGCCAGGCGCATGATGTCCTCCATCGTGTCGTCTACCGACTGAATGAAGCACGCCGACGCCTGCGGATACTCGTAGCCGTTCGTGCACGCCACCGCCCGTTGCTCCGTCGGGCTCCAGCGGAAGTTGTGCTCGCTGCCCCTCACCCCGTACACGTCGAACAGCCCCACGTTGAACCACACCGGCGAGTTGAACGCCCCGTACTGGTTCACGCACAGCCAGACCAGCTCGTGATAGAAGTTCTCCGCGTCCTCATCGCTGGCAAAATACCCGTCCCGGCGCCCCCGGTCCGCGATCGTCCGCGCCACCCGGTGCACCAACTGCTTGACCGAGTACTCCCGCTCGCCCAGGTCCGCGTCCCCGTAGAAGTACTTGCTGACCACCACCTTCGCGGCCAACTGGCTCCACCCGGCCGGCACCTCCGCGTCGTTCTGCTCGAAGATCACCTGCCCGTTCTCGTCCGTGATCCGGGCCTGACGACGCTCCCACTGAAGCTGATCGAACGGATGGACCGCCGGGTCGGAGAAATGACGCGACACCTTCACCCCACCACGCCGGGGCGGCGGCTGGCTCTTCCACGGCTCGAATGTCGTCGAGGACGGACTCACGGTCGTTTTCGGGCTTTCTTCAGTGGCCATTCTCTACCTCCCTGTAAAAAATGCAAAAATGCCATACCACTATATGTAGTAAACTGCGGCCGGCCAAACCAACATCTTGTTGGGATGAGCCAAAATCCATCATATTTCACGCCCCCCGGACCCGGCAACAAAAAAACGCAGGCCCCGCCCCCTCGAACCACCTAAGTCCCTGAAAAACATGGGCCTACCGACGAAAAAAATATCCACTTTTGCATCCCGCACGCACATCCCCGCCGAAACTTGGCCCTCCCATCTCTACGGCCATGCCGCCCGCCCGTGCGGCTTCGCCGGCGGTCCCGGACCTTGCAGCCCCCGGCCCACGCCGCTAGAATGCAGTCGAATGAGGCGACGCGGCCCGGGGCGTGCCGTTTCCGCCCCGGACAGGTGCCGGTGGACTCGGCCGATTCTCCGGGCCACCAAGGGGGCTGGAACGGGTCTTTGCGTGAATTCTCAGACCCAGTATCTGACATCCTGTATCTTGGATTTTGGATGTCATATCTGCGATTTTCGATATTTGATATTTACTTTTGGATATTTGATATTCCCTCAGTCCTTGGGATTTCGAATCCCTGTGGGCTCTGCGGGTCCCTACCATGACCGACAAAACCGAACAAGACCGTCTGGCCGCCATCCGCGACCGGATACAGAGCTTTCCGGCGACGCCGGGTCTGTACTTCATGAAGGACGCCGCCGACCGTGTTCTCTACATCGGCAAGGCCAAGAATCTGCGCAGCCGCGTCGCCAGCTACTTCCAGCC
>DSDH01000158.1 GCA_011055475.1 Phycisphaerales bacterium
ATTCGACAGGAGCATGGCCCGGGCCTCGCTGAACTTGCAGCGGACGTCGGTCAGGTCCGAGGCCTCCCAACCGTCCAGGGCGAAGATCAGCGTCGCGCTGTTGGGGATCTGATCGGGGGGCGAGCCCGTCCGGATACGGCGGCCCTTGAGCTGGTCAATGTGTTCGATGTCGCTTTTGCGCGTCGCGACGATTTGGATGAGCTCCGTATACAGTGAGGCGACCGCCAGGGCCTTGCTGGAGGGCAAGGTGTACATCGCCTCGCCGTGGCTGAAGTAGTAGGCGGTGTCGTTCTGCACGAGCGCCAGATCCACCTGGTCGTTGTCGATGAGCTGCAGGTTCTCCGACGCCCCCGTGGTCTCGACGATCTCGATCTCGACCTTGCCGGGATGAAGCTCCTCGATGACCCGTTTGATGCCGTGGCCCATGGGGTAGTACACGCCGGTCTGGCTGCCCGTGGCCAGCCGCAGCGTCACCGGTTCGGCCGCGGCCACGGCGACGAGCCCGCCGACCAGCAGCACAAGGCCCCCGATCACGATTCGCTTGCATGCCATTCGGACAACTCCCGACGCCACCGGCCCGGCCGCGCGCCGAACGCCGGCGCCACTATTACAGTTTACGTCAACGGGGTAAACCCCGCAACCCGATTCGCCCCAGCGCGGTGGGGAACACGCCGGTCAAAGGCGCACTGCATGGGAGTTCATTTGCCGTGTTCCGTCATAGTCCCACGGCGGCGTAGTCGCTTTCGCTCAACAGGTGCACGGGCGGATTGTGCCTTCAGTCGCAGGGCAGGTTTCGATACCAGGTGAAGTACATCACTGCGGCGGCCAGGGCAGCGGCGGCGAAACACAGGCAGGCCTGTGCGTACCAACGGCCGACGAGGTACATGGGGCCTACGTAGATACCGGCAATGGCGACCATTCCCAACACCAGGTTAACCATGGCCAGGGGCGCCCTCTCGCATCTGTCTTTCGTTGGGTCGAGCGTCGAGTAGGCTTCGTGCTGTATGGGCCCCCAGAGTCCAAAGGGACGAACGGAGCGATAGAAGGCCAGAAGCACCTGGGGATCGACCGGCGCGGTGGCCAGTGAAAGGGTGATACAGGCGGTCAGAGAGGTGACGCAGATCAGGGCGAAGGTCCACCACGTCGGCACATCCGGCCTGACCAGGGCGATCAGCGAGAAAGCCAGCCCGGCCAACGTACCTGCGGCGTAGCCCCAGCCGTTCATCCGCCACCAATACCATCGCAGGAGGTTGGGGATAAGGACCGCCGCGCCCAGGGCCATCATCATCCAGTTCCAAATCCGGGAGATGGACTCCGCCTGAACGCCGATGGCCAGCCCCACCAACACCACGCCGACGGTGGCGAGGTAACCGATCCGCACGGCGCGCCGATCATCCCCCGTGTCCCGCGCCAAGGGCTGCCAGATATCCCGCACGATGAACGATGCGCCGCTGTTGACGGTCGAGGAGAAGGTGGACATGAAGGCGGCCAGGAGTCCGGCCAGGACAAGGCCGCGGAGGCCGACCGGCAAGCCGTCGCGCAGGACCGTGGGCATGACCTTTTCGGTGTCGGCGACGCCGGCGACGTGGGTAAGGGCCAGAAGCGCGATGCCCACGGCCATCGCCCATCGCACGATGAGAAAAAGACTCCAGGCGGCGCCGACCTTGGCGGCGTCGCGGGCGCTGCGTGCGGCGAGGAATCGCTGAAAGTCGTACATCTGCGCCGGTCCGCCCGCGTTCAGGAGGAGCCCCTTCAGCACCCACACGATGACCATCGCGCCGAAGAACTCAAAGCCGGCGTGTTCGGTGCCTGCAAACTCGGGGATTCGCCACGGCACGGCCAGCGAGGTCCAGTCCGGCGGCAGGCTCGCCATCGCTTCGGGGGTCATCCGGTCCCATGCAAGATAGGCAATGATGAGGCCGCCGGCGGTGAGGATGACCGTCTGGACGACATCCGTGACGACCACGCTATATAGGCCTCCGAGCAGGACGTAAAACGTCGTGGCGGCCATGATGGCCACGGCCAGAACGTGGCCCTCGTACTGCGTGCAGAGCATCTGGAGCCAGCCGATATCGGTGGCCTCGGCGAGCCGTTCGAGGGGAATGTAGACCGAGGCGAACTTGCCGATGCCCTGGAAGGCGTAGCCGATGAAGCTGGTCAGCGTGATGACGGCCATGAGCGCGTAGGTCGTGCGGGCGAAGCCGCCGGCGGGGCCGTGGCCGAAGCGGGTGACCATCCATTCGGCCGCAGTCATGACGTTGGACCGGCGGACCCATTTGCCCATGTAGGACAGAAAGAACGCGCCCATCAAAAAGCCCCACATCCAGTGGTGCCACATCGACTTGAAGCCCAGCACGAAGAGAATGGAGACGATCCACATGGTGCCGGTGATGTCGAAGTTGGACACCGAGCCGCTCATGGCCAGGGCGAGCCAGTGGATGGACTTGCCGCCCAGGAAATAGGCATCCAGGTTGCGAGAGGCCCGGCGCTGGTACCAGAAGCCCAGCGCGATCACCACCGTGAAATAGACGACAACGATGAGATAATCGACGGCGGCCATGCGTGGCTATTCCGCTGGGGTCTGATGCACGGCCTCGAACATGGCGACGATGTTCTCCGGCGGCACGTTGGCGAGGACGTTGTGCACCTGCTGAAAGACAAACCCGCCGCCCGGGGACAGGGTTTCAATCTGTTGTCGGACGTGCCGCTGGACCGCGTCGGGCGAGGCCCTGCCCAGCACGGCCTGCGTGTCGCAGCCGCCTCCCCAGAAGGTGATGCGATCGCCGAAGTCCCGCTTGAGTCCGGCGGCATCCATGCCCCTGCAGGTGATCTGGACGGGGTTAATGGCATCGAGGCCGGCGTCGATGAGATCGGGGAGCAATTCCCGAACGCCGCCGCAGCAATGGAGCTGGACCTTGACGTCGGCGAGCTCCTTGGCGCGTGTCCAGAGCCGTTTATGGTACGGTTTGTAGTAGCGGCGGTACATGTCGGGGCTCATAAGAGGGCCGTTCTGCCCGCCCAGGTCGTCGCCGAAGAGAACAACGTCGATGTACGGGCCGACAGCCGCGAGCCACTGCTCGAGGCTCTTCATATAGATGGCGCACAGGGCCTCGCTGAGCCGGATGACCTGATCGGGATAGAGCCCCATGTACATGAGGTAGTTGTCCATGCCATAGAGCCACTGGGGCAGTTCGAAGAGATTGCCGCCGAAGAGGCCGACGACGGCGCGGTCCGTCGATTCGCGGAGGCGGCGGGCGCCGCCGGCCAGCTCGGCGTCGGGATCATCCGGAGGGATATGGGCCCCGGGATGCGGCGTGCCGGACCAGACGGTGCGGCCGAGGACATCGGCAAGGTCGCCAAAGTCGTCGTCGGCGATGCCGCGCTCCATGAGCGGCCAGGTGGTCTGCTCGAAGTACAACACCCCCTTCTTCTGCCGACCCAGCTCAAGACCGGCGTCGGTCAGCAGGACCCAATCCTCGCCCTGCTTTTCGAGGTTGATGTAGTACGGCACCTGGCAGGCTGTGCCATCGGGCAGGACCCAGTCCTTCCACTGACTGTCCTCGGTGAGAAAGCCGCGGCCCATCTCGACGACGTCCACCCCGAACAACTCAAGCACGTCGCTATCCACGATCGCCAACTGCTGGACCATGTCGTAGACGCGGATGGGCTTTTCTGGGAGGCCGAGATGCCGCCGCAGGCGGGCGTAGGCGATCGCCGCGATGCCGGAGGACCGATGGCCCGAGAGATCGACAGGCACCCTGTCGGGCGGTCTGTGATTCAGGGCCGCGAGGACGCGTTCTCTGGAGTTCACGGTCGACCTCCCTGTCAATCCTGCGTCGTTGGCAGGCGCAGCGTCAGCATCTCCAAGGGCGCCAGCAGAAGGCGACCGGCTGCCGGCGCGATCGGCTCCTCATCGAGGTTGCTCCGCCAGACCGGCGGCTGGGAACCTCGTGGCTCGTCCACGCGCACTTCCTGGAGGCGGTCTGACGTGTTGAACAGTCGCAGAATCAGCGCCCGGCCATCGTCGGACGGCTTGAGCGTCGTGGCCACGACTCCATCGGGGAGTTCCACCGGGAGCTTTGGGCCCAGGCGACGCTCGCGTTCCTCCGACCGGACGGGCACAACCACCAGCGGACTGCTCCTTTCTATCCCGAATCGGGCGGCGTCCGCAAGGGCGGCGCCCTGGTGGGGACGGATCGCATACCGGAAGGTATGTTCGCCGGATTGCGAGGCCTTGTAGTTCGTTTCCCAATAGTTGTTCATGACATAGGAGTAGAACGTCGTTGAGGGCTCCAGCGTCTTGATCCAGCCGACCGAAGACCGCGGGTCGTTGGTGATCCGGCCGATCTCGATGAGCGGGGCGTCAAGGGTGGCCCAGGTAACGCCCACACGGTCGTTGGAGATATCGACCCAGCGCTGCACGGTGAAGTAGTTCTTGCAGGCGCCGGGCAGTTGATCGCCCTCGGGCCGGACGACGGCCCAAGGCGTATCCATGCGCAGCACGCCGTCGGGGACGTGGAAGGCAAAGCCCAGGTGGACGCCTTCCGGCGTGTAGATGTCCTTCTTGTCGATCCGGTCGATGATCTCGACGTAGTCCAATCCGTCGATGAGGCGGTAGGTGCGAACAAGGCGGTGGCAGCCCGGCGCCTCGGACTCGACCGCTAAGGACGCCAGCAAGGGTCCCTTATCCACCGCGCGAATGGTGACGGGGCCATTGGGCTTCGGGGCCTTCGGATCGCGCCCTTCGACGTAGAAGTAGCTGTTCAGGCCGCCGGCGTCGGCGTCAACAAGATTGATGTCCATGCCCTTGCAGGTCAGACCGGCAATCGCCCCGGTCCTTTCATTGATAGTCACGGTAAGTCGCCCGTTGGACAACGTATGGCCGCTGACTTTCGCCGCGCCCCGCGTCGTCGACCGGCCCTTGTGAAGGGTGAACCGGGCGGCGCCGAAGGCCGGGACATCGGCGGCCATGAAGACCAGTTCGCCACTGGCCAGGCGCTGTGAAGGCACCGCTGTCTGCGAATCCATCTGCACCCGATCACCGGCAGTCGTCATATCCGGCGGCAGGGTGACCAAGCCGGTCCTTGGCCATGAACTGGTATTGAAGACCTCTACTGCCTGGACGGGTGTTCCCTTGTCGGCGATGGGCTCAACGGCCAGGGCCAGAAGCGCCTTGGACCGCCGGTCGGCCTCCAGGGCGAAGGCCTGTTTGATGGCCCACTGCTGTTGGGTGAAATCGCCCTGCGGCTCGGAGATGCTGTTCCATGAGCCCCAGGTATGCTCGTTATAGAGGAGCACCTGACGCCAGGCCTCGTGAAACGCCTGGGCCGGATACCGGCCGCCCACCATCGCAAACAAGGTCTGGGCCTGCACCAATCGTTCCGCCGCGGCACGGGTCAAGGCCGTCTCGCGGGACGACGAGGCGGCGCCGTCTTCCCAGTAGGGTGTGAAATCACCCCGCACGGTGGGCAGCGTCTCACCGTAGCGTTGTTCAAACTCGGCGAACATCTGCGAGGGTGAAGCGATGATCATCCGGGGATACGCGTACTTCTCGTTCCAGGCCTTGACCATGTCGGGCAGTTGCGGGTCCGGCGGGCCATTGTCAGACCCGATATTGTAGCGGACCTGGACGATGTCGTAAGGGAAGCCCTTGTCGTCGAGCCGCTTGAGGTAATCGAAGATAGGGCCGGGTTCCAGCTTGCGTTTGATCTCGGTATAGTTGAGTCCCGTGTGGAACCACGAATAACCCATGCCGGCCACCCAGCACAGGACCTTCTCGCGGCCGGAAGGCGACTCCCAATAGAACGGCTTGTCGCCCCACTCGGAGAGTGTATAGCCGATGCGATGGCCGAAGTTGGGGCCGATGGAGAAGTACTTGACCCCGCTGTGCGCCAGCACCGGCACGATGCCCCACGTATAGCCGGGCACATCCGTAATCATGGCCGAGTCGATGGTCAGGCCGTGCTTTTGTGCGAGGCGGCGTGCGTAGCCGGTCAGTTCCAGGAGCTCCTCCGGGCGACACAGAGCGGTCAACTCATTGGCGTAAAGCGCATCAAGGCTGATGTAACCCTTCTTCACGGCCTCCACAAATCGCCGCTGGTCCTCTTCGGAAGCCCTCCGGAGGTAGCTGTCAACCGCCCACAGGCCCTCCGGCAGCCACTTGAAGCGGGCTTCGGGCGGATAATCCTTTGTCTTTTCGCCCAACTCCATCGCCTCGTCCAGGAACCCTCGCTGCATTTCATCCACCTCGGTCTGCACGTGGGTATAGCCGATGTCCAGATGCGTGTGGTGGAGGAGGTAAACCTCCCATTTCCGCACCGGTCTGATAAGGATCGTCTTCTCGGCGAGCGTCCGGCCATCGACCTTCAACGAGACCGAGACGTCGCGGGGTTCATCGACGGCGGGGACCAGGCCTTCGATGACTTGTGTACCGGAGATGAGGCGACGCGTTTGTTCGGGACCGCCTTCGATGCGGATCGTCGCGTCGACCGAATCGCCGATGTGCACCACCGTGGCCAATACCGGTTGATGGAGTCGCCCGCCACGCCGCACGAGGTACGGGTGAGAGTCCATCCCCCGAACGTTGGTGGCGTTCTCAATCGCCGTCGGCTCGACGCCGTTCGGGACGGTCAGCCGCAGGTAATCGTACAGGACCCAGCTACCCTCCAGCGACGTGATCGAAAGCGTATTGTTGCCCCTCTTGAGGACCCCCGCGTCGAAGGCCACCTCCATCAGGTGCTGGCGTCCCTTGTCCACCTCGCCGTGGGCCGAGGCGTCGCCCGCCCCCTTGGGTGTCTGGTGCGTAAACACCGCATCGTTAATTCTGATCTCCAGCCGGGGAGGCACTGCGCTGTGCGTATCCAGGAAATCGACCAGCAACCGGCACGTCCCGGAGTCCGGCGCCTCTTTGACCCCAAACATCACCGTAACCGTGTGCGGCTTATGACCGGCCCACGCATCGGCGGGGCCGGGCTGGATGTAGGGAAAATCCTTGCTCGCCTCCGAGTGTCCAACGACATACAGGGCGCCGGCAGTAAACCGACCGGCATACTGCCCGTGCCCGGCCGGTCCGAGGGCAAACTCGGCGGTATTG
>DSDH01000263.1 GCA_011055475.1 Phycisphaerales bacterium
CCGGTCTGGCCTACGTCAATTACGAGTACTACGAAGGCACGTGGGACGCGCTGCCCGACTTTGATGCGCTCACCCCGAAGCACACGGGGCTTGCGTTCGGGTTCGATATCAGTCAACGCGACCGGGACGACAACTTCGGCTTTCGGTTCCGGGCGTATATCGACATCCCGCGGGAGGGCGCATACACCTTCTACACGACCAGCGACGACGGCAGCAAGCTGTATATCAACGGGGCGCTGGTGGTGAACAACGATGGGCTGCACGGCTCCCAGGAACGGGGCGGGTCTGTCTCCCTGACGCCGGGCCGTCACCTGATCGAGGTCACGTATTTCGAGAAGGGCGGCGACAACGTGCTGTATGTCCAGTACGAGGGCCCGGAGATTGAGAAGGGGGCGATCCCGGACGAGGTGCTCAGTCCGGTGACCGTGCCGGCGACCGTCAACGCGTGTTGTCCCGTGCCGTACGACGGGAGCGTGGCGGTTGATCCGGGCGCGGTGCTTCGCTGGCTGGCGCCGGATCCGGGCCTGGTGCCGGCGCCGGAGTATGATGTGTATTTCGGCGAGGATCCGAACTTTCCCGAAGGAGCGCGCGTGGCCGGCGGCGGCCAGGCCGCCTTCGACCCCTTCGACGGGGAGGACATGGCCGCGGGAATGACGTACTACTGGCGGGTGGACGTGTTCGATCCCAACGAGGGGGGATCGCCCGCTCTGCACACCGGCGAGGTGTGGAGCTTTGTCACCCGGCGGGGCCTGGTGGCCTTGTATGAGTTCGAGACCGGACCGGACGATGTCACGGGGCACGGGTACGACGGCGTGTACGTGGGATCGGCTGAGCCGAATATCGTCCCGGATTCGCTGCGCGGCAACGTGTTGGAATTGAATCCCGGCGGTCAGGCGGACGGCCAATACGTGAAGGTCGACCCTGTGGGGATCAGCGGCCGCCAGCCGCGGACGATCGCCGGTTGGGCCAGGGCCGCCACCTTGTCGCTGCCGGACTGGACAGGGGTCTTTGGGTTTGCGCCCAAGGCGGGGACGACGAACAACTACTTTGACGTACAGCGGGACAACGCGGGCAACTACGCCCTGCACGTGCATGGCTGGGAGCAACCCTTCAGGCCTCTGGACACGCAGTGGCATCACTTTGCGGCGACCTATGACGGGATGACCATCCGGTGGTATCTGGACGGCGAGCCCGTGGGCAGCATGGTCAGGGCCTTGGCGACTATAGACGAATTCCGGATCGGCTCGCGGCAGAGCCACGGCACGTACTTCGTGGGCTGGGTCGATGATGTGGCCATCTGGGACTACGCCTTGAGCTCGGAGGACATCCGGCGAATGGTTCTGTTCTGCGATTTTGACGCGGATGGCCAGGTGGATACGGACGACTTGAAAACGTTCGCCGAGCACTGGCTGGCGGACACGGTAGTTCCCGGCAGCATCATGCCGACGGTGGTTCTGGAGGACTTTGAGGTATACGGCGCCTTCCCGCCGATCTCCTTGGGGTGGTTCGTGTACCTGCACGACAGCGGCAAGTACGGCAATCCGCCCAGCAAGCCCTACCCCGGTTCGATTGCCACCGGCGAGCCCGGGCCCTATGGCGGGCAGCAGGCGTTCAAGGTGCATTATGAGTTCCCCGTGTACGATGGCGACGACTGGCTCACCCTGGGACACCGTTTGTCTCCGTATCCGGATGTCAGCGAATATGACGAAATCCGATTCCGCATCCGGTATCACGCCGACAACACGGAGGATGTCCTTCTCGTGTTCCACGCCGCCAACGATCCTCCCGATGTGACCGAGCACGAGGCGTTCAACGTCGGTCCGTTCTCCACCATGGACGATCCGGCCGACCCGAACCAGTGGCACGAGATCGTGATCGGCCTGCGGGACAACCCTATGATTGACTGGCAGGGGTCCTACGGGAGTATCGACGACGTTCATCACATGAACGGGATACTGGTGAGTATCGTCAACACAAGCCGCGAGGTGCGGACGGGGACGCTGTATTTCGACGACTTCCGGCTGATCGATTACACGCCGGATTGCGAGGGGCTGCCACCGGTGGACCTGAACGCCGACTGCGTGGTCGACCTGCGGGACTTTGCTATTCTGGCCGAGGAGTGGCTGCGACGCGTGTGAGGCACGGCGTTGGAGGTCGGGCCCTGGGTGTCGGAAGCGGATCACGTCGTTAGGGCGGTGGGGGTACGCTCCTGACGAAGCGGGCGATGAATCCGCCGCCGTCGCTCATGTCGACGACAAGCGTGTCGTCCGCCCGGACGGTTTTTTCCTGCAGAACGATGGCCGCATCGTCGTTCTTGTTGTCGGTGGCCAGGGATGCCGTGTAGAGGCCATCGGCCAGAAAAGACAGCGGGACACGCAGCGTCCGGGCCCGAGGGCCGCACATGATGGCCAGGAACCACGTGTCGCCTGTGCGGCGTGCAAAGGCCGCCAATTCCCCAATCCGCGAATCAGGCAGGACGATCGTTTCATCCCAGACGGCCGGGATGCTCCGGATGAGGTCCACGGCGGGATTCTCGAGGATCGTCTGCGGGTGGGCCGCGACCGTCAGCAGCGGACCGGCGAAGACGGCCAGGCTGGCGATCTGGTGCGTCCAGGTGGTGTCGGCGCGGCGGTCGCCGAAATGGCAGGCGGTGTAATCCGCGTGGCCGGCGAGATACCGCGTGAAGGGCAGGACGGTCTCGTGACGGGCCCGTTGCCGCAGGGAGCTGCTTTCCATGCCGCGGACGGCCTCGCGCGTGAGCTCGTTGGGCCACGTGCGGGCGCGGCCCGTGGGCTTGTTGGCGCCGTGGAAGTTGACCAGCACTTGGTGCTTTGCGGCGGTCCGCAGCAGACGTTCGTAAAGGTCGACGACCTCCTTGGCCTCGTGGTCGAGGAAGTCCAGCTTGGCGCCGACGACGCCGAGGTCGTGGAGTTGCTTGAAGAATGCCTCCTGGGCCTCCGGGGTGCGGACCTGATTCGTGTGCCGCCAGAACCATAGGCCGACGCCTTGCTGCCTCGAATACTCGACCAGCTCGGCGATCTGCGCATCACTCCACCGGCTCCAGAAGCCCTCGATGACGTGATATTCGAAGCCCAACTGTCCGGCCCATCGGGAAAAGGCCTTCATGCCTTCCAGGGAGCGATCGCCGCCGTCGAGATAGCGCCAGACGGCACGACCGGGCTTGATCCAGGGCGTTTCGAGGCCCTGCGGGAAGTACCTCGGATCGGGCGATGGGCAGAGGTTGGGGACAAGGGTGCTGTTGACCAGGGTGTTCAGGTCGGGGGCGACCAGGATCACGCGCCAGGGCGTGGTGATAGTCCCGGTGAGGGAAGCCGGTTGGGCCAGGCGTTTGGCCTCGTCACGGCCATAGCGCAATTCATAGGGGTAGTTCAAGGGCTGGCGATGGCCCAGTCCGGTCACCCATCCGCGTCGGCCGTCGGCCTCCAGGGCCATGCCGCTGTAGTTGACCAGGTTCGCCTCGGTGATGGAGCCGTAGCCGGCGTCTTCGGACAGCTTGAAGGTCAGCGGGGGGCCAGCCCACTCGCCGGGGCGGACATCGGAGACATCATCCTGGTCGTAGGCGGCCTCATAGTGGCCGCCGAGGTCATGGTGCCACACGGTCGAGCCGGCCGGGATGACGAATGTGGTGTATTCATCGGCCGTGCGGGACGCCCCCTCGGGTCCCGGGATGATGTGCCGGAAGGCCACGCCGTCGTCAAAGGCGCGGATTTCGAGAACGTAGTCGATGAACGACAGATCGTGCCGGAGGGATACGCGTGTTCCGCGGCACCGATTGACGGCGGTGCTGCGGGCGCCGTACCAGGGGTAGCGCTCGTCGATCTCGTAGGTTTCGATCTGGCCCAACACCACGCCGGCCGACAGGTCATAGCCGTCCACGCGCATGACGATGGTCGAGGGATCCAGGACCGGCGTCTGGTCCAGGGTGACCGTGAAAGTCAGGCGTTCGGCGTTGGGCAGCAGCGTGAGCCGCACCTTGCCGCTCGGGCTGGCGACCTGCACTTGATCCATGCGGACGCGTTGAGACCGTCGGGTGGTCTGTGCCGGGGCGGGACTGCTGGAAGCCAGGGCCAAGATGAGCATCAACACCCCTATTGGGCGACTTGCCATTCGCTGGTTGTGCATCCGCGGGCTCCTCTGACGGCATCGGCATTCCATCCTATCGGCCACCTATTTTAGGGGAGGCGCCCGTCCGAAATCCAGTGACAAATGCGGGCAAGCCCGGGCGCGGGCCCATCGGCCTTGACGGGAGGGGCCGCGGCGTGTTGCGGCTTGCAATCGGCAGGTTGTGGACGTATAACCGGCGTGCACCGGGCCGGGCCACGGGGCCGGCGGCGAGATCACGGGTCCATGACAGGAGAGCCGATGCGGTACAGCAAGACGTTCATCCCCACGGTGAAGGAAGTGCCCGCGGATGCGGAGATCACGAGCCATCAGTTGATGATCCGCGCGGGCCTGATGCGCAAGATCGCCAGCGGCACGTACGCGTACCTGCCGGCGGGCTGGCGGGTGCTGCGGAAGATCATGGAGATCGTGCGCGAGGAGATGGACCGGGCCGGGGCCCTGGAGGCGCCGGTGCCGATGGTTCAGCCCATGGAGCTGTGGCAGCAGACCGGGCGGGACATCGACTATGGGGAGACGCTGGGCCGGTTCAAGGACCGGCACGGGCGCTGGAACGTGCTGACGCCGACGGCGGAGGAGACGTACACGTACCTGGCGTCGCGGGAGCTCCAGTCGTACAAGCAGCTTCCGGTGAACTTCTACCAGATCAATCTGAAGTATCGCGATGAGTTCCGGCCACGATTCGGCGTGCTGCGCAGCCGCGAGTTCATCATGAAGGACGCCTACAGTTTCGATGCCGACGAGGCGATGCTCGACGAATCCTATCACAAGATGTACGACGCGTACTGTCGGGTGTTCAAGCGGTGCGGGCTGGAGTACGTGATTGTCGAGGCCGAGAGCGGCGAGATGGGCGGATCGGGGTCGCACCAGTTCACGGTGCCGTGCGCCAACGGCGAGGACGTGATCGTCTACACCGAGGACAACGCCCACGCGTGGAACCTGGAGAAGGCGCCGGTGGACCCGCCGCCGAAGGCCCCGGCGGTGGAGGTCGGCCCGCCCGAGGCGGTGCATACGCCGGGTGTGGGCACGATCGAGGCCGTCTGCGAGTTCCTGAAGACCACGCCGCCGCAGATGATCAAGACGCTGATCTACACGTGCGAGGACCAGGTACTCGCGGTCATCGTGCGGGGCGATCACGAGGTCAACGGCGAGAAGCTGACGCAGTTACTGGGCGGGCGGCACGTGGAATTGGCCGATGCGGCCACAATTGAGAAGGTGACGGGGGCGGCCGTGGGGTTTGCCGGACCGGTGGGGCTGCCGGGCCCGGTGACGTTGCTGGTGGATCACGCGGTCGCGGCGATGGCCGTGGGCGTCGCGGGGGCGAACAAGACGGACTACCACCTGCGGAACGTCGTGCCCGGGCGGGATTTCCCGCTGGAGGGGGACCACGTGCGGGTCGTGGACGTGCGGATGGCCGCCGAGGGGGACACGTATCGGGGCCAGCCGCTGCGGTTCCGGCGGGGCATCGAGGTCGGGCAGGTGTTCAAGCTGGGCACCAAGTACAGCACGAAGCTGGGGGCGATGTTTCTGGATGAGGACGGCCGGCAGAAGCCGTGCCTCATGGGCTGCTACGGGATCGGGATCAATCGGATCATGGCCTCGGCGATCGAGCTGAGCCATGATGAGGATGGGATCATCTGGCCGATCAGCATCGCGCCGTGGGAGGTGATGGTCACGCCCGCCGGCTCGGAGGCCGAGGTGGTCGCGACGGCCGAGCGGGTGTACGAGGATCTGTCCGCGCGGGGCGTGGAGGTGCTCTGGGACGACCGCGACCTGCGAGGCGGCGTGAAGTTCAAGGATGCGGACCTGCTGGGCCTGCCCGTGCGGGTGACCATCGGCAAGAAGTCGCTGGCCGAGGGCCACGTGGAGATCAAGCTCCGCCGTGAGGCCGACCGCCGCGCGGTGCCGCTGGCCTCGGCGGCGGATGAGGTCGCACGCCTCGTGAACGACCTGAAGGCCGAATTGACGGCTGAGGCGTGAGATTGCGGCAAGCGCCGTGTCCACGGAAGCCCCGATGTGTACGGACGGGCAGCGCCACCGCGAAGATGGTTGTCACGGGTGGGGATTGATTAGAGATGGGTGGCATGGCCACGCTTGCGTGGCCATGTGTTGCCGGGCCATGAATACGTATCATCACAAACGGTGCAAACGGTATGACATCTCCGGCCAGGGACATTGCCTGACGTTTTCGTGTTTTCGAGGAATCCCGTTCTCTCGGAAAGGTCGCTGCTGTCGATGGATGCTGGAGGCTTTGGCGCGGGGGCGAGAGAGGGGCTTGTACGCGCTGTTCGGCTTTGTCATTATGCCTGAGCATGTGCACGTTGTGCTGCTGCCACTTCAAGGGGCCGCGATCAGTGGAATCTTGACCGCGCTCAAGCAGCCCGTGTCCAAGCGGGCCCTGCTATGGGTCCGAGAACATGCGCCCGCTTTCCTCGACCGAATGGAGGACCGACAACCGAACGGGGAGGTTCATCATCGTTTCTGGCAGCGTGGCGGGGGATATGACCGGAACCTGAGAAGCCCCCACGATGTTGTGGAGAAGATCGGATATATTCATGCAAATCCGGTGCGACGAGGTCTGGTTGAGCGGGCCGCGGACTGGCCCTGGTCGAGCTATCGTGCGTGGACGACGGGTGAGGACGAGCCGATACCGTTGGATCGCGAGCACGTGAGTTTGTAGAACATGCCCACGCAAGCGTGGGCATGCCACCCTTTTCGCAAGGATCGCTGTTGCCGGCAGGTACTGGTTGGGTCCATCCGGTGCCGTTAAGGCGTGAACAAGTCAGCGTGTAGAACATGCCCACACAAGCGTGGGCATGCCACCCTTTTCGCAAGGATCGCTGTTGCCGGCAGGTACTGGTTGGGTCCATCCGGTGCCGTTAAGGCGTGAACAAGTCAGCGTGTATCACATGCCCACGCAAGCGTGGGCATGCCA
>DSDH01000174.1 GCA_011055475.1 Phycisphaerales bacterium
TCACCCGGTTCAAGAATCCCTACGAGGGTGAGGAGCCTTTTTAGGAGACCGCATGGCGTCGCGAACGGCAGCACGACGAGCGGGGACGGGCGTGATGCTCCTGGTGGGGCTCGTGGTGGCCGGTCTCGGCCCGGCCGCGAAGCCCGCGGCTTCGTCGATGTCGCCGGCGGACCTGGAGCAGTTGCGCATCGGGCGCATCGAGGTCGCCGGGAATCTGACGCTCAGCCGCACCGCGATCCTGGCGACGGTCCGCGCCCGCGTCGGCGAGCTGTTCGACACCGCCTCGGCCGAGCAGGACATTCAGCGCCTGGCCAAGCTCGAGGGCGTCGAATACGCCTATTACAACACCGCCGTGGAGGATGGTCGGGTCGTGCTGACCTACGTGGTGGTGGAGCGGAATCTGGCCCGGACGGTGGCCTTCGTGGGAAACCGGCACTTCAAGGACTCGGTGCTCAGCCGCGAGCTGGGGTTCCAACAGGGCGACTACCTGGATGTCTTCCAGGTCAACGCCGCCACCGCGCGGATCGTCGACAAGTATCGCGAGAAGGGGTTCGCCTTCGCCGAGGTGCGCCTGGACGAGAGCCAGCTCGACCGCGGCCGGGTGGTGTACCAGATCACCGAAGGACCGCGGGTGCGCATCAAGGCGGTGCGCTTCGAGGGCAATCGCTCGCTCGAAGCCAAGGAACTCCAGAAAGCCATCAAGACCAAGCCCCGTTCGTTCCTGGTCTTCCCCGTGGATTTCAACCAGGACACGATCGACGCCGACGTGATCACCCTCCAGCGGGTCTATCAGGACAAGGCCTTTTTGAACGCCACGGTCCGCGCGGAGGTGGACTTCACGGAGGACCGCGGCGGGGCGAGGGTGACGTTCATCATCGATGAGGGTCCGGCCTACGCGGTCCGCCATCTGACGATCCGCGGCGTGCCGGCGGCGGACCCGAACCTGCTGCCGCAGGACCTCAAGCTCGGCGAGCAACGGATCTACAGCCAGCAGCGCGGCGAATACGACGCCAAGCAGATCCGCAGCCGGTACCTGGAGCAGGGCTACGTGGACGCCCAGGTGGCTCACCGCCGGACGTTCGTGGGCGACTCGCAGGTGGACGTGGATTTCGAGGTCGATCCGGGGCGGCGTTACAGGATCGGCCGCATCGACGTCACGGGCAACCAGACGACGCAGGACAACGTCATCCGACGGATTCTCGATGAGGAGGGTTTCACGCCCGGCCAATGGTACGACGCCGACGCCGCGCGGGGCGACGGCCAGGGCGAGTTAGAGGTGATCGTCCGCCGTACCGCCATCACCGAGTCGGCGAAGATCACGCCCGGTCCGGCGCTGCCCGACAGCGATCGGCGGGACGCGACCGTCAGCGTCATCGAGGGTCAGACCGGCTCCATCATGTTCGGCGCGGGCGTGGCCAGCGACAGCGGAGTGGTCGGGCAGATCGTGTACGATCAGCGCAACTTCGACATTTCCGACTACCCGCAAAGCCTGTCGGACCTGATCTACGGCAAGGCCTTCAAGGGCGCCGGCCAGCGGTTGCGGATCGCGTGGAATCCCGGCACGGTCGTGAGCACGTTTTCGGTCAGTTTCACCGAGCCGTATCTGTACGATCGCCCGGTGAGTCTGGAGGTGGGGGCCTACGGCTTCGAGCGCTGGCGCGACGCCTATGACGAGGGCCGGCTCAAGGGCTATGTCACGTTGGAAAAGCGCTACGCGGACCGCTGGCGCCGGGGTCTGGCGGTTCGCGCCGAGAACGTCGACGTGGATGACCTGGAGTACGATGCGCCGATCGAGGTCCGTGACGTGAAAGGCGGCAACAACCTGTTCGGCCTGCAGTTCTTCATTCGCAAGGACACCACCGACAACCGCTACCTGCCCACCACCGGCTACAATTTCACCGCCAGCTACGAGCAGGTGGGCGGCGACCACACCTTCGGTATCGTCAGCGCCACGCAACGCTGGTATCGCACGCTGTACGAGGATCTCGCCGAGCGCAAGACCGTCCTCGAAACCAAACTGCACGCCGCGACGATCGTCGGCGACGCCCCCCTGTTCGAGAAGTTCTACGCCGGGGGCACCGGGTCGCTCCGCGGGTTCGATTACCGCGGCGTCAGCCCGCGTGGTCTGCAATACAACCCCACGACGCCGATCGTCAATCCGCAGCGCGAGGATGCGATCGGCAGCGACTGGATTCTCCTGGCCAACGCCGAAATCGCCGTCCCGCTGGAAAGCGAATCCCTGGCGTGGCTGTTCTTCATCGACACCGGCGCGATCGATTCGGGCGGCATTCGAGCCTCGGTGGGCACGGGCCTCCAGATTCAGATCCCGCAATGGTTCGGTCCGGTCCCCATGCGCTTCGAAATCGCCACGCCCTTCATGAAAGAGAGCGAGGATGAGACCCGCACGTTCAGTTTTTCCGTCGGGGTGCTGTTCTGACGGTTTCGCCGAACCACAACCTCCCAGAAGAAAGGTATGCCCATGAAATCATCGAAGATTCTGCTCATCGGCCTGGTTTCGGCTTTGGTGCTGTGGGCCCTCGGATACAACCGCGGCCGGGTGACGGCCCGCGTGGTGACGACCCCCGCCAAGATCGGCGTGGTCAACGTCAACACGATCCTGCAGAACAGCCAGAAGCACAAACGGTGGCAGGAGAAGATGGCCGTCGAGGAAAGGCAGCTCACCGCGGAGTTGGACAAACTGAAGAGCGAGCTGGACTTCCTGCAGAAGGACATGGCCACCCTCAAGCGCGGGTCGGACGATTACATCAAGCTGCTGCGCAGCATGGCCGAGAAGCAGGGCGTCTACGAGGCCAAGAAGCAGTACTACGACCAGGAGATGACGATGAAGGTCCAGGCCTGGACGGAGACGCTGTACGCCGACATCCAGGCCAGGGTGGCCGAGGTGGCGCAGCGCAGCGGCCTGGACGTCGTACTCGGCGCCGAGCACGTGGAGCTGCCCGCGGCGAATATGCGGGAATTGCTTCTGGATATCAAGACCAGCAAGGTGCTCTATCACGCCGAGGGGCTGGACATCACCACCGAGGTGCTGGCCGCCCTGGACGCCTCCAATTAGCCGCAGGATCGTGCCCCATGACGCGCCAGACCATGCCGCCGATGTTGACCCTCGAGCAGATCGCCCGGCGGATCGGCGGGCGGGTTCGCGGGGAGGGGGCCGATAGCCGCTTGGCCGCCAACGGAGTGGTGTATCCCGGCTGGACCATCGGCTGCCGCTGGACCCTCCAGGCCAACACCACGGTCGGCTCGGTGGGCTTTCGGTTGTCTCCGGTGGGCGGCCGACCGCCATTGATCCCGCACCACGGCGGTGTTATAATTGAGGATGAGGTTGAAATCGGCGCCAACGGTTGCGTCGGGCGGGCGAAGCTCGGCCATACGATCATCGGCGCGGAGACCAAGATCGACAACCAGGTGCGGATCGCGCACGATGTGCGCATCGGGCGCGGCCGCCGCCACGGGCGTTGCGGGGCAAGGGCCTGGTAAGCAGGCGGCCCCGCAGAAGACCTCAGCGAGCGACCCGGCCTCGCGAAACCATGGTGACGTTTCATAAGTGACCCGGAACGTGTAATAGCCGCCGCGGCCATGAAGAAGGTCGCGAATCGGGAAGAGGCGTGAGAAGAGGAATTCACCTGTCTTGAGACGTCAGAGAACGATCGGTACTGAAGCCCGGCTGAGCGGCAAGGGATTGTTCAGCGGCCAGGACGCGACGGTGACGTTTCGACCCGCCGAGGTCGACAGCGGGGTGGTCTTCGTGCGCACCGATCTGGCCGAGCCGGTGCGGATTCGCGCCCTGGCCGACCATATCGCCGAGCGGGCCCGCCGCACGGCGCTCATGAACGGGGCGGTGAGCATCGAGACGCCGGAGCACTGCCTGGCCGCCGTTCACGCCTTGGGGATCGACAACCTGCTGATCGAGATCGACAGCGTGGAGATGCCCGGCTTCGACGGCAGCAGCGACGAGTACTTCAAGGCGTTGACCAAGGCCGGTCTCGTCGAGCAGTCGGCCGAGCAGAAGGCCCTGGTCCTCCAGGAGGCCGTGACCATCACCGACGGCGACAAGGCTATTCACGCATTGCCCTTCGGCCAGGAGGGACTGCACATCACCTATGAACTGGACTACACCGAGCACACGGGTGTAGGGCGGCAGATCTACGCCTGCCACGTGACGCAGGAGCACTTCGCCCGGCACCTGGCCCGGGCGCGGACGTTTGTGCTGGAAGCCGAAGCCCGGCAGATGCAGGCCGCCGGCATCGGCACGCACCTGACGCCGAAGGACATCCTCGTGATCAGCTCCGACGGTCCGATCAAGAACAGCTATCGCTTCCCCGACGAATGCGTGCGGCACAAGATCATCGACGTGATCGGTGATCTGGCCCTGGTGGGCCGGCCCGTGTCGGGGCGGATCGTGGCCTACAAGAGCGGCCATGCCTTGAACCAGGAGCTGGCGCGGCGGTTGGCCCTCCTGGCGCGGCAGGTGGATCGGGCTGTCGGCGCCCGCGGCGCCGGGGCCCTGTTGGACATCCGTCGCATCCAGAAGATTCTGCCCCATCGCTACCCGTTCCTGCTGGTGGATCGGGTCATCGAGATCGAGGGCCAGACCCGGATCAAGGGCATTAAGAACGTGACGTACAACGAGCAGTTCTTCCAGGGCCATTTCCCGGGCACGCCGATCATGCCGGGCGTGCTCATCGTCGAGGCCCTGGCGCAGGTGTCGGGCCTGCTCTTCAGCCAGCGGCTGGAGCATACCGGCAAGCTGGCCGTGCTGCTGACGATGGACAACGTGAAAATCCGCAAGAGCGTCGTACCGGGCGACCAGTTGGTGCTGATCGCCGAGGCCGCGCGGCTGCGCAGCCGGGCGGCGGTGTGCGACTGTACGGCGATGGTCGACGGCGACGTGGTCGCCGAGGCGCGGCTCAAGTTCATGCTGGTCGATGACGAGACGGTCTGAGCGTCCCGTCCGCGTGGAGGTTCGAGGACATCGGAAGGAACGTGGGAGGTGCTGATTCACTGATGAGCGGGAAGATACATCCCAGTGCGGTGATTGATCCGTCGGTGCGGATCGGACAAGACGTGGAGATCGGGCCCCATTGCGTCGTGGACGCCGGTACGACGATCGGCGACGGGTGTCAACTGGACGCGAACGTGGTAATCGGTCCCCGCGTGCGCATTGGTCGCAACAATCTGTTTTACGCACAGTGTGCGGTGGGTCGGCCGCCGCAGCTTCTGGGCATGCGACGCGATGCGCCCGTGGGCACGCTGCAGATCGGCGACAACAACGTCATCCGCGAGCAGGTCACGATCCATCCGAGCATCTATCCCGATCGGGCGACGTGTATCGGCCATGGCAACCTGCTCATGGTGGGCGTGCACATCGGGCATGACTGCGTGCTGGAAGACAAGATTGTGATCAGCAATTACTCGCAGATCAGCGGTCATTGTCATATCGAAACGGGCGTGTGGCTCAGCGGCATGGTCGCCGTCCACCAGTTCGTCACCTTCGGCAAGTGGTGCTATGCGGCGGGCTTTTCGGGCATCAACCACGACGTGCCGCCGTTCGTGATCGTCAGCGGGCACTACCCGCCGGAGGTCCGCGCGGTGAACAAGCGCGGCCTGCACCGTGCCGGCCTGGACGCTCAACAGCAGAAGAACATCATGGAGGCCTTTCGGCGGATCTACCGCAGCAACGACGGCGTGCTCATCGAGCGGGTCAGGGCGTTGGCCGCCGAGGACGGGTTGGATGAGAACGTCCGGGCGATGGTCGAGGCGATCCTGCGCAGCACGCAACACCGCTTCGGCCGCCACCTGGAGGCGTATCGCGAACATTGACCCGCGCCCCGGCGCCGGGCACATCACAGGGAAGGACTCGGATGGAGAGGATTCGAACGGCCGTGATCGGCGCCGGCAAGATGGGCGCCATCCACGCCAAGGTCTGTAGTCAGTTGGACGCGTGTCGGCTCGTCGCCGTGGTGGACGTGGACGCGGCCAAGGCCGAGTCCCTCGCCCGGCAGTACGATTGCCGGGCCCTGACCGACGCCGACCGGCTCGACGACGTCCAGGCCGTGACGATTGCGGCGCCCACCACGACCCACGCGGACCTGGCCTGCCGGTTCATCGAGCGGGGCGTGGCCGTCATGATCGAAAAACCCTTGGCGTGCAGCGTCGAGGAGGGGCGGCGGATCGTAGCGCTGGCGCAGCGCCGTAACATCGTCGTCGCCGTCGGTCACTCCGAGCGCTGCAACCCCGTGGTGCAGGCGATGAAACGGCTGAAGATCGAACCCCGGTTCATCGAGGCCCACCGCATCAGCCCGTACCCGTTCCGCTCGATGGACGTGGGCGTGGTGCTGGACGTGATGATCCACGACATTGACATCATCCTCTCACTGGCCGCCGCCGGCGTGCGGAAGGTCGACGCGGTGGGCGTCAACGTCATCGGCGATCATGAAGACATCTGCAACGCGCGGATCATGTTCGACAACGGGTGCGTTGCCAACGTGACCGCCTCGCGGCTGGCGCTGAAGACCGAACGCAAGGTCCGCGTGTTCAGCCGCCAGGCCTATCTGAGCCTGGACTTTCTGAAGAAGGAGGGGCTGGTCATCAAGGCCGATCCGAACGTGGACGTCGTCCAGTGGATCCGCGAGCAGCAGCAGACCGGCGATTTCGACTTCTCCGGCGTGAATTGGCCCGACCTGCTGCATATCGAGCAGCTTGAGATCGCCGACGCCGAGCCGCTGCGTCTGGAGCAGGAGGCCTTCCTGGCCGCGGTCGCCGGCCATGCCGAACGCCCCGAGGTCACCGCCGAAGAAGGCCTGGCCGCCCTCGCATGCGCCGAGCAGATCCTCGCCTCGGTCAAGCAGCACAAGTGGTAGTGACCGAACAACCGCAGGCCTCCCGTCGGTAGACCCGGCCTGAGCCTCACATCTCCTTACGCCAATGGGTGACGGCCTGATGGGCCAGGCGGGTCGGTTCGGGCAGGCGGTAGCGGGTGGTGCATTGCAGGACCGTGCGGATCGCCGTCGGCAGGTCGCACCGGTGGCCGA
>DSDH01000172.1 GCA_011055475.1 Phycisphaerales bacterium
CCCCTGCAGGGGCTGGCGGCCTTGCTGTTCGTGTTCCTGCTCGCCGCCTGCAACAGCTCGGAGGCAGCCCCCGGACCCGGCGCCAGTACCGGCAACGCGGGCGATGTTGCTGACGACAGCACAGAAGACACCGATGACAGCAGCGAGAGCACCGCGCTGCTGGAGGAAACCGCCTTCGATCCCCACTGGGGCATGATGGGCGTGTTCACTGACGCGGCCAGCTGCACCACCTGCCACCGGGCGAACGAGACTGCCGGGGTGATGACCTACGACGGCACGGACGTGAGCCCCGGCGCCGGCTGGGAGAACAGCATGATGGCCCTGGCCTTCGCCGACCCCTATTTCCAGGCGGCGGTGGCCGAGGAGACGGCGCAGTTTCCGCACCTGGCCGGTTTCATCGAAGACACCTGCCTCACCTGCCACGCCCCCATGGGGCGCACCCACGCGCAGCAGACCGGCGAGGACCTGGACGCGGACGGCTACTACCGCTTCGAGACCGCGCTGGGCCACATGCATGCCCGCGAGGGCGTGAGCTGCACGGCCTGTCACCAGATCCAGGACGACGGCAGCCTGGGTGAGCCGCTCTCGTTCAGCGGCAACTACCGCATCCTCTCGCAGGCGGAATGGACGGACATGGGGCTGGATCGACCCGAGATCTACGGCCCCTACGAGGCCCCGGCGGCGAACGCGATGTCACAGGCCACCCAGTACGACCCGGTGCATGGCCCGCACATGAAGGACTCCGGTCAGTGCGCCACCTGCCACACCCTGTTCACCCCCACCCTGGACCTGGCGGGCGTGCCCACCGGCAAGGCCTTCCCGGAACAGACGCCCTACCAGGAATGGGAGAACAGCGTGTACGCCCCGGGCCGCGCGAAGCAGGCCAGCTGCCAGGACTGCCACATGCCGGCGCCCGCGGGCTACGGCACCCAGATCGCGGTCAAGCAGGATGGCTCGCCGAACGCGAACTGGCCGACCCGCAGCCCCTTCCACACCCACGGCTTCGTCGGCGGCAACACCCACACGCTGGAGGTCCTGCTGGCCTTCCGCAGCCTGCTGGGCATCGAGGGCAACACCAGCGTGGAAGGCCTGGAGGCGCAGATCGAGGCCACCCGCGCCCAGCTCGAGAACCGCAGCGCCGAGATCGCCATCGAGACCGTCACCGAAAACGCCGGCCAGCTCGAGATCCCGGTGCGCGTCACCAACAAGACCGGGCACAAGCTGCCGACGTCCTACCCCTCGCGCCGCGCCTGGATCCACCTCCAGGTGACGGACGCCAACGGCGCCACGGTGTTCGAATCGGGCCGCGCGGACGAACGCGGCCGCATCAGCACCGACGCCCGGGCCCTGCAGCACGCGTGTGTGGCGGGCGACAAGGTGGCGGGCTTTGACTACAGCACCTGCTACGAGCCGCACCGCGACGTCATCACCCACCCGGACCAGGTGGCGATCTATGAATCCGTGCTGGGCGACGTCGAGGGCGAGATCACCTACGTGCTGCTGCACGCCAGCGAGTACCTCAAGGACAACCGCCTCCCGCCCGAGGGCTTCGCGCGCAGCGCCGTGCCGGGCACGAACGAGGGCCTGCCGGCGGACCACGCCAGCGCCATCATCGGCGTGCCGGACAGCGACACCGACTTCAACGCCGAAACGGCCGGGGGCGGCAGCGGCCAGGACGTCGTTCACTACCGGGTCGACACTGGCGCCTTTACGGCCCCGTTCACCATCGAGGCTGCCCTGCGCTACCAGTCCGTGCGCCCCGGCTTCGTCGCTGGCCTGCACCATGACGAGGAACCCCGCGTCGCCCGCTACAAGCAGATGGTCGACCTGATCCCGCCCACGGTAGAGACGCTGGCCTCGGACGACACCCTGCTGGTGGCGAACTGATCACCGATCGGCGGGCAGGCGAATAAAAACGGCCCACTGTGGCGGGCCGCCTTGCTGTTCATTGCCAGTAGCCGAGCGGTCGTTCGCGATTTTCATCGCTCCTACCCCCTCTCCCCCATCATTCCGGCGCAGGCCGGAATCCAGGGCGGGGGGCAGCCGGGTATCCACGGGCATGCCCACCTCGCATGGCGACGAGGCTGGATCCCTGCGTTCGCGGGGAGGACGGCAAAAACGCCGATGCTGGCCGAGAGGCACCGCTCGCGATTCCCTTCGCGGCTACCAACCGGGACGTGGTCACGGTGACGTGTCCCGGGCCTCCCCGTTCCGCCTCACGGCTTCCGGCTTCTGCCCGCGGCGTTGTCCTTGCGCTTGCCCTTGCCGCCTTCGGCCTTCTTGAAGCCCGGTTTCTTGAAGCCCGGCTTCTTGCCACCCGGCTTGCCGGCCGGCCCCTGGTCGGGGGTGATGTTGAGCTTGCGGCCGCAGACCCAGACGTTCTTGAGGTGCTGGAAGACGTGCTTGGGCATGCCCTCGGGCAGCTCGATCACGCTGAAGTCGTCGAACAGCCTGATACGACCGATGTAGCGACTTTCGATGCCGGCCTCGTTGGCGATGGCGCCGACGATGTGCTTGGGCTCGGCGCCGTGGCTGCGGCCGACCTCGATGCGGTAGCGCATCATGCCGGCCTCGGGGGCCCCGCCCTCGCGGCCGCGCGGCTCGCCACGGTCCTCGTCGCGGCGCGCGCGCTGGCGCGGGTCCCGCCGGGCATCCTCGCGTTCGCGCGCGGGCGCACGGGTGGCCACCTCGGGGACTTCATCGACGCTGGGTTTCAAGGGCCGCTCGCGCTGCACCAGGTAGGCGAGCGCGGCGGCGATCTCGGCCAGGCCGATGTTGTGCTCGGCCTGGTAGCCCTCGATGAGCTCCTCGTAGTACCCGAGGTCCTGTCCTTCCAGGGTGTCGGTGATGAGCTGCTTGAACTGGCCGACGCGCTTGCCGGTAATGGCCTCGCGGCTCGGCAGCTGCATGGGCGTGATGGGCTGGCCGGTGGCCTTCTCGATGGCGCGCAGCATGCGCGTCTCGCGCGGGGCGACGAAGAGGATGGCGTCCCCCGTGCGCCCGGCACGGCCGGTGCGCCCGATGCGGTGAATGTAGGCCTCGGTGTCGTAGGGGATGTCGTAGTTGATGACGTGACTGATGCGCGGCACGTCCAGCCCGCGCGCGACCACGTCGGTGCCGACGATGATGTCGATGACCCCGCTCTTCAGGCGCTCGACGGTCTTCTCGCGCATCTGCTGCGTGATGTCGCCGTTGAGCGGTGCGGCGGAGTAGCCGCGTGCCTCGAGTTTCTCCGCCAGCTCGACGGTGGCGGTCTTGGTGCGCACGAAGATGATGATGCCGTCGAAGTCCTCGACCTCGAGGATGCGGGTGAGGGCATCGAGCTTGTGCGTGCCGCTCACCTGCCAGTAGCGCTGGGTGATGGCGGTGACGGTCTTGGTCTTGGCCTGGATGCGGATCTCCACCGGGTCGCGCAGGTATTTCTGCGTCACGCGGCGGATGGGTTCGGGCATGGTGGCGGAGAACAGCGCGATCTGGCGCTCGGGCGGCGTGTGCTCGAGGATCTGCTCCACGTCGTCGATGAAGCCCATGCGCAGCATCTCGTCGGCCTCGTCCAGCACCAGCGCGGAGAGGGTGTCGAGCTTGAGCGTCTTGCGGCGCAGGTGATCCTGCACGCGGCCCGGGGTGCCGACCACCACGTGCACGCCGCGGCGCAGCTGCCTGAGCTGCACGTCCATGCCCTGCCCGCCGTACACCGGCAGGATGTGGAAGCCCGGCAGGTGCCGTGCGTAACGCTGCATGGCCTCGGCCACCTGGATGGCCAGCTCACGCGTGGGCGTGAGCACCAGGAGCTGCGGCTCGGCGCGGGAGAGGTCCAGCCGGCTCAACAGCGGCAGCGCGAAGGCGGCCGTCTTGCCCGTGCCGGTCTGGGCCATGCCCAGCAGGTCGCGGCCGGCGAGCAGCGGCGGGAGAGTGGCGGCCTGGATGGGCGATGGCGTCTCGTAACCGACCTCATCGACGGCCTTTAGCACGGCGGGGGCCAGGTCGAAATCGGCAAAGCGGACGGGATTATCGGAAGTATCGGGTGGGGAAGACATGCAGCGCCTTATAAAGTACAGGCCCGGGCCACGGGCAAAGGGGATACGGGTATTGTAGGGGAAATCGCCCAGGGGTGGGGCAGTCCGTTGCCAGACAGTCTATGCGCCACAGAGGGCCATATGCAGACACCACGTCGCTCGCGGGGCCGCAGAGGGGGGGAGAGAACACCCCAGGGTGTCATCCGTCATTCCGGCCTTCGCCGGAATGACGTAACGCCTGGGCCTCTGCGCCCTTCGTGGCAGAACCACCCTGGCAACGAACCAAGCCCCTACTCCACCTTGATCGCCCGCCGCTTCGATTTCGTGAGCTTGGGCAGGGTAAGTTCCAGTACGCCGTCCTTGTAGGCGGCCTTTGCCTTGTCGCTGTCGACGTCGGCCGGCAGGGTGAGGGTGCGGGTGAACTCGCCCCGCGACATCTCCATGCGGTAGTAGTCGCCCTTTTCCTCCTTGCTCTCGTGGCTGGTGCAGCCACGCAGGGTGATGCTGTTGTCGCTCACGGAGATGTCGATGTCTTCCTTCTTCACACCCGGCAGCTCGGCCTTGACCAGTATCTCGTTGTCGCGGTCGATGACGTCGACCTTCGGCATACGCCCCTCGAACGGCTGGGCGATATCGGACAGCGAGGGCCACTCCCAGCGCATGGGGCGCATCCAGCGGCGCGGCATCATCGCCTCGAACAGCCGGTCCATTTCCTCGAAGGGCGACAGGGCCCGGCTGACGGGTTCGGCCTTCTGGATGGTGGGTTCCAGTTCCTGGCGGGTTTCTTTCTTTGGCGTTTTTGCCATAGGGCACCTCCTGTTTGCGCGGGTTGGAAACGAAACGCATCGTCAAGGGCGATGTATAGCCCAGCCGCGCGGGTTTGCATTGATGCAGATCAATCCTGCAGGGGACGCGAGGGGCGTATATATGGGAGATTCCGCCAGCGACCGGACAGCGACCCGCAATGGCTGCACACTGGGAACACTTCGAACACGAGGCCGACATCGGCGTGCGGGGCACCGGCGAGACCGCGGCCGCGGCCTTCGAGCAGGCGGCGCTGGCCATGACGGCGGTGATCGCGGACCCGGAGTCGGTGAGCGCGCGCGAGCCGGTGAGCGTCCACTGCGAGGCCCCGGACCTGGAGCTGCTGCTGGTGGACTGGCTGAACGCGCTGGTCTATGAAATGGCGACACGCCACTGGCTGTTCGCCCGCTTCGAGGTGGCGATCGATGGCCAGCGGCTCCACGCCCGCGCCTGGGGCGAACCGCTGAACCTCGCCCGCCACGAGCCGGCGGTGGAGATCAAGGGCGCGACCTACACCATGCTGGCCGTG
This sequence comes from Phycisphaerales bacterium, assembly GCA_011055475.1. Taxonomy (GTDB): domain Bacteria; phylum Planctomycetota; class Phycisphaerae; order Sedimentisphaerales; family Anaerohalosphaeraceae; genus DSDH01. The sequence continues at coordinate 5,350 of DSDH01000172.1, forward strand.
CGCCAGCAATCCGACGGCCAGTGGCTGGCGCAGTGCGTGGTGGACGTATGACCGGAGACCCGCATCCATGGACCTGAACCGATTCACGCAGATCGACGAGACCACCTGGCGCATCGAGCCCCGCGGGGCGATGCGCGTGCCGGCGATCATCTACGCCGACGCGGGCCTGGTACAGGCGATGGACGCGAAGGTGGAGGAGCAAATCACCAACGTCGCCTGCCTGCCGGGCATCGTCGAGGCGGCCTACGCCATGCCGGACGCGCACTGGGGCTACGGCTTCCCCATCGGCGGCGTGGCGGCCTTCGACGCCGCGGCCGGCGGCGTGATCTCGGCCGGCGGCGTGGGCTTCGACATCTCCTGCGGCGTGCGCACCCTGCACACGGGGCTGCAGTATAGCGACGTGGCGCCACACGCCGAGGCCCTGGCGGAGGCGCTGTTCTACCGCATCCCCGCCGGGCTCGGCAGCACCGGGCACATCCATCTCACGGGCAGCGAGATGGACGCGATGCTCGCCGGCGGCGCGCGCTGGGCGTTGCAGCGGGGCTGGGGCCGTGAGGCGGATCTGGAGCGCATCGAGGAAGGCGGCTGCATGGCGGGCGCGGACCCGGCGGCCGTCTCGGATCACGCCAAGAAGCGCCAGCAGAACGAGATGGGCACCCTGGGCTCGGGCAACCACTACCTCGAGGTGCAGCGTGTCACCACGATCTATGACGCGACCATCGCCGCCGCCTTCGGCCTGGCGGTGGACGATGTGGTCATCAGTATCCACTGCGGCTCGCGGGGCCTCGGCCACCAGATCGGCACCGAGTTCCTGCGGCGCATGGCGATCGCCGCCCCGCAGTACGGTATCGACCTGCCCGACCGTGAACTGGCCTGCGCGCCCATCGACTCACCCGTCGGGCAGGACTACCTGGGCGCCATGCGCGCCGGCATCAACTGCGCGCTGGCCAACCGGCAGATCATCACCCACCTCACGCGGGCGGCGGTGGCCGACATCCTGCCCGCCGCCGATCTCAGCCTGCTTTACGACGTCTCGCACAACACCTGCAAGCTGGAGACACACGAGATCGACGGCCAGCCCCGCGAACTCTACGTGCACCGCAAGGGCGCGACCCGCGCCTGGGGGCCGGGCCATCCCGGACTGCCCGAGGCCCTGCATCCCGTCGGCCAGCCGGTGATCATCGGCGGCTCCATGGGCACCTGTTCCTACCTGCTCTGCGGTACGAGCGAGAGCGAACGGCTCGCCTTCAGCTCCGCCTGCCACGGCGCGGGCCGCGCCATGAGCCGCCGCCAGGCCACCCGCCAGTGGCACGGCCGCCAGCTCGTGGACGAACTGCGCGCCCGCGGCATCATCATCCGCAGCCCCACCCTGCGCGGCGTCGCCGAAGAGGCCCCGGGCGCCTACAAGGACGTCACCGCCGTGGTCGACGCCGCCGACACCGCGGGGCTGGCGCGCAAGGTGGCGCGAGTGGAACCGATGGTGTGCGTAAAGGGGTAGGAAGTAGTTACAAGTTGCGAGTTACAAGTCGCAAGTCGCAAGTTGCGCAGGAGGGCTGCGAGGCGCGATTCGGGGTGGCGGCATCATCCGGGCATGGGCATCGCGGCTTTCACCGCTCCTACGGTCGGGTTCCGGTAGGAGCGCTGCGAGGCGCGATTCGGGGTGGCGGCATCATCCGGGCATGGGCATCGCGGCTTTCAC
>DSDH01000282.1 GCA_011055475.1 Phycisphaerales bacterium
ATTCTGCTCGGTCATGCTCTGATGATCGACCGGGGCGGTTTTGGCCGGGGGGCGATCCGCAAGTACTGGCTGGCGCAGGATTTCATCCGGAGCATCGCCACGGACACCATCGCCGAGGTGCGTTTCGTCGATGGGAACATCCACCGCCAACAGGTCCGGTGGGTTGGCGGGGCGAGGGTCTACGTCAACCGGGGCGAGGCGGACTGGGCCGTGGCGAGCAAGGTCCTGCCGCAATATGGGTACTGGGCGGTCAACGGCCCCATCGAATCAAGCATTGAGCGGATCGATGGCGTCGTCGTCGAGCAAAGCCGCAATGGCCGCACGTGGTACGCTAGCGGCCGGGGCTTCGCGCCGGACGACCGGCTGCCCATCAGCCCGGCGGTCAAGGCGGTGGAGCACCTGGGCGGGCGGCGGTTCCGCATGCCGCTGGAGTGGACCGCCCAGCAGCCCGCTCCGAAGGAGTGCACCGTCTTCGTGCATTTCAAGACGGATCGCTCGCCGCGGTACGACCGGATCGCGTTTCAGGCCGACCACGGACCCGAGGTGCCGACCACCCGATGGCAGGGGGTTATCGTGACGGCGGCCGATCGCGTGATTGAGATCCCGGCGGAGTTCGGCCCGGACACGTACGACATCCACGTGGGGCTGTACGACCCCTCGGGTGGTGGGCGGCAGGGGCTGGTCGGCCATGAGACCGGTCAGCACAGCTACAACGTCGGCCGACTGCGGGTCGACGGTGACGCCCAGAGAATCACGGGCATTCGACTGGCGGATGTGCCGACCGATCCGTTACCCAAGCCCCGCTGGAACGTGGATCGCCGGGCCATCACGTTCGGGCGCATCCGCACCAGCGGTGCTGTACGGCTCGAGCCCAGGGGCGATGCCGAGCGACTCATTCCGTTGCCTGATTGCGGCGGATTCGACGTGGCGGTACAGCCCCCGGCCGGGCGGCGGGTGGCCCGGATCGACGTCGTCGGCCCACAGGGCCGTGCCCAGGGACGGATGGACTGGAAAACGCGCGATGGCTGGTTGGAGTTGACCACTCGGCCCGGCGACTTCGCCTATGACATCATCTATCGGCAGGCTGATTGAGGAGCGAACGATGAAGAACGTGCTGTTGTCCTTGCTGGTCTTGACATTCGCGGTCGCAGCGGTCGCGGCCGACAAGCGGCCCCTGACGCCGCACGATCTGATGGCCATGCAGCAGATCAGCGACCCGCAGTTGTCGCCGGATGGCGAGCAGGTCGTGTTCGTCGTGCGGTCGGTGGACCTGGAGGCCGACCGCGGCCGTACCGAGCTGTGGCTCATGAAGGCCGACGGCACGGACACGCGGCGGCTGACGACCCATCCGGAGAACGACTCCAACCCCCGATGGACGCCGGATGGGGCGTGGATCTACTTCCTGTCCACGCGGGCCGACGGCAGTCAGGTCTTCCGCATCCGCCCTGATGGCGGCGAGGCCGAGCCGGTCACCAATCTGCCGCTGGACGTGGGCAACTTGGTCGTCTCGCCGGATGGTCAGTGGCTGGCCTTCAGCATGGAGGTCTTCCCCGGTCTGGGTCCGCAGGAGACCAAGGACCGGCTCGACGAGATCGAGGAGCGCAAGGCCTCCGGGCTCATCTACGACAAGATCTTCGTGCGGCATTGGGACTCGTGGAAGGATGGGCGGCGGTCGCACGTGTTCGTGATGCCGATCGAGGGCGGCGACTGCCGCGACGTGATGGGCGACATGGACGCGGATTGTCCCTCCAAGCCGTTCGGCGGCCCGGAGGAAATCGCCTTCGCGCCGGAGAGCGGGGGGCTGGTCTTCACCGCGCGGGACGCGGGACGCGAGGAGCCCTGGTCGACCAATTTCGATCTGTACCTCTCGCCGCTTGACGGGTCCAGTCCGCCGAAAAAGCTGACGACGACGAACCCCGCGTGGGATACGTATCCGCTGTTCAGCCCGGATGGCCGAACGCTGGCGTATCTGGCCATGAAACGGGCGGGCTACGAGTCGGATCGCTTCCGCATCGTGCTGCGCAACTGGGCCACGGGCTACGAGCGGGTGCTGACCGAGGCGTGGGATCGCAGCCCCTCGCAGATGTGCTGGTCGCCGGATGGGCGGACGCTGTACGCCACGGCGATGAACCTGGGCCAGCGTTCGCTGTTCGCCATCGACGTCGACGATGGCCGCGTCCGGACCCTCGTGCGGGATGGCCGCGTTTCAAGTCCGCTGGCCGGCCGGGACCGGGTGTACTTCGGCTGGTGCCATCTCAAGGGCCCCGTGGAGCTGCACGCCGTGTGGACGGACGGCGCGGGCCTCAAGAAGCTGACCGGATTGAACGATGAGCTCCTGGCCTCGCTGGAGCTGGGCGACTACGAGCAGTTCACGTTCCCCGGCTGGAACGATGAGACGGTCCACGCCTACGTGGTCAAGCCGCCGGGCTTCGACCCGGCCGAGAAGTACCCCATCGTGTTCCTGATCCACGGCGGGCCCCAAGGCTCGTTCAGCAACACCTGGCACTACCGCTGGAACCCGCAGATCCAGACCGCCGCCGGGTACGCGGCCGTGATGGTGGACTTCCACGGGTCGGTGGGCTATGGCCAGGCGTTTTGCGATTCGATTCGCGATGACTGGGGCGGCAAGCCGCTGGAGGACCTGCGTAAGGGCCTGGCGACGGCGATCGAGCGGTACCCATGGATGGACGGCGACCGCGTCGGGGCGATGGGCGGCTCGTTCGGCGGGTACATGGTCAACTGGATCGCCGGGCAATGGCCGGACCGCTTCCGCTGCCTGGTCAGCCACGCGGGCAACCTCGATGAGCGGATGGCCTATTTCGACACCGAGGAGCTATGGTTCCCCGAATGGGACCATGAGGGCACGCCCTGGACGAACCCGGCGGCCTACGAGAAGCATAACCCCGTGCGGTACGTGGAGCGGTGGAAGACGCCGATGCTGATTATCCACGGGGCCAAGGACTTCCGCGTGGTGGATACCCAGGGCCTGAGCACGTTCAACGCCTGCCAGCGGCGGGGTATCCCCAGCAAGCTGCTGTACTACCCGGATGAGGGCCACTGGATTCAAAAGCCGCATAACGCCATCCAATGGCAAGAGACCGTCCTGGCCTGGCTCGACCAGTGGCTCAAGTGATCTCCGTGGCGGGGCTGTGATCGACCGGCCAATAGCCCAAGTTGGTGGAATCACTTTTTCGCCGGGCCCATCGACTTTGTCCCGGCCCGCCGGGACTCAGTCGCTGCCATACGCCACTGGTTGCCGGGCGCCAGTGCGGTCAGTCCGTGTCTTGCGGTGGGGGCGGCTTGGTGTTGGCCTGATGGACCAGGAGGAACTGCTGCAATCCCGGCAGGTCGTCCGTGTTGATCAGGTCCACATCGGCGGACAGGAGCTCGTGCCACACGGCCTCTCGCGCGGGCGATGGCCGGTCCGGGGTGGCCCAGAATCGCACCCTTCGGCCGACCCGATGGGCCTTTTCAACGATGTCATGAAGCCTGCGCCGCTCGTCGGGCGGGATCGGCCCGGAGCCCCTCCACGTGAAATGCCGACCCCAGTGGTCGCTGATCATCGGCATGACCTCGGCCGGCACCTCCGAATCCAGGTCCGACAGGCGGCCATCACAGGCGGCGTAGCGAGGCTCCTGCGACCGGATCATCGCGAGCGGCCGGTTCCCGGAGACAATCGCCGCCACCGGCCGATCGGGGCAATCCTCGCCGAAACAGGCAAACACGTCGGAGTACTCGCCGAGCATCTCGTGGAGTCGCCGATACGTGGCTTCGGCGTCGGATTTGATGTCGATTAGCAAGGTGAACCGCGGCCCATCCGGGTAGACCGAGCCGCCGTGCTGTTTGATCCGTTCTCTGAGGGGATCGAGGTACAGCGACCGCAGGGTCCGCTCCGGCCGAATGTCCCACCGATCGTGGGCCACGTAGAGATCATCATCCACGAGGAAGATGTCCGCCTCGACACTGGTGAACCCGCGGGCAAGGGCATCGTGCAGGGGCCGGGCGTGCCGGTAGTCGTTGTGCGCATGGGCCCGTGGAAGCGGCGTGGCGGGGCCATGGGTGGGGGGAGGATCGCACGCGGCCAAGAGCAGCATACAGCAGACCACTGCGGGAGGGCATTTCCATCGTACCGGCCACGGGCGATTAATCGTCATGGGTCATGCTCCTGTATACAGCGATGGCCCATTCAATTTAGCCGCTCATCAAGAAATGCACAACAGAAAGCGGCGTGGTAGCCGAGGGGACCGCAGGGCTCAAGTGGCCGGGGCTTGACGGTCGTCGTGTTGACAGGGCGGGCCGGCCGGCCTATGATGCCGCGAACGGGACGATGAGACGCCTTCATGGAAATGGGTGCGCATGCCGAGTCACGAGCTGGCAAGAATCGAGATCGACGGTCTGGAAATCGTGGGCTATTCGGTGGCCGGCGAGGAGACGGTCGTAGCCGTGCCGCAGTTGGATGTCTGCTTCGACATCGGCAAGGCCCCGGACCAGCTCATCCCGATCAACCACGTGCTGCTCACCCACGGGCACATGGATCACGCGGCCGGGTTCGCTTACTACCTGTCGCACCGGCAGTTCTGCGGCCAGAAACCCGGCACGATCCTCGCCCCGGCGAACCTGGTGCCGGCCATCCGGCAGATCGTCGAGGCCTGGGGCCGACTCGATGGCTCGCGGATCCCGGTGGAGCTGGTGGGGGTGCGGCCGGGCGATGAGTTCGCCGTCAAGCCCAACCTGCTGGCGCGGGTTTTTCCGACCAAGCATTGCCGCGGCTCGGTCGGGTACACCATCCTGGAGACCCGAAAGAAGCTCCGCGAGGAGTATCACGGCCTGTCGGGCCCGGAGCTGGTCGCCCTCAAGAAGAAGGGCGTCACCATTGACCGGCCCATCGAGGTGCCGCTGGTGACGTACCTGGGCGACACGCAATACGTGGACTACAGCCAACTGGACTACGTCGCCCACAGCCGGATTCTCATCGCCGAGTGCACGTTTTTCGTCGAGGAGCATATCGACCGGGCTGAGGCCGGCCGGCACATGCACATCGACGAGTTCAAACGGCTCATCGAGGGCCTGGACAACGCCCACGTGGTGGTGACGCACCTGACCCAGCGGACCGGCCTGCGCGAGATTGAGGGCATCCTTCGCAAGAAACTGGGTGGGGCGCTCTGTCAGAAGATCACCGTGCTCATGGCGCCGAGGAACCGAAGGCGGCCCCACACCCCAAAGCCGCAGGGACCCCTTCCCGTGGAAGGGGGCAACCGAAACCGGCCTGCTCCGGGCCCACCTTGAGAGGGCGCACCCGGTCGTGGCCGGAGGGTGTCTTTTCCCGCGGTATGATGACAGCCCGGATTTCTTCGCCGGCAAAGCGCGGCAGGTAGATGGATTACCGCGGTCCCCGGGGAATTTCAGGTGGGGTATGCCCCGTGCGTCCGGCGGCACGAGAGGAAGGGGCGGCGCAAGGCCAACCCCTTCCCGGAGGGGGAGAAAAGCTCAATAGGTGCCGCCCTGCATTCATACGATGTGCGGCGTTCTCGGGTGCGGTGGATTCTCGAAGCCCGGATGCGCCCCGATGACCGGGTGGACGCCGGTACAGAACGCCGGGCGACGGGACATACCAGACACCGTGTCCTCAACCCACCTCGACGGGCTCCGGTTCTTCTTTTTTGAACGATTTGAGCGATTGCGGTTCGGCGACCTTGCGGTATCCGAGCGCCTTGATCACCTCAAGCACCTCGGTCCAGGTAGGGAAGGGTCGCTGGTTCTCGCGCTTGTACTGGTCGATGGCCATCAGGAACTCGAACTGCTCATCGCTCATCTCGCCTTCTTCGGCGGCCCGTCGTTCCTCGCTGCGGCGTCGCCCCGGCCCACGACGGCGGTCGAACCCGATGCGGCGGTCTATCACGCTCTGGCGGCGTTCCAGGAAGCTGCCGCCCTTGGATTCAGGGTCACTCATGACAGGTCCTTTCCTCCGATATGCCTCGGCGGCGATCAGAAGTCGTCGTCCAGTCCTTCTTCGTCCAGAACATAGTCCTCGTCGGCGTCGTGGAACACCATGTCGTAGAAGTCGCTGCACGCGCCCTCCGACTCGATGAGGATATGGGCCTCGTCGATGTGATCCTCGGGCACGAGAACCGCGACGCCGGCGAAGGGGCTGTTCGGTTCGGGGCTGGTGCGCACGGCGGCGGGGATGTTGTGATCGTTCAGAAGCCTCTTGTACTGCTGAGCCAGGTCGACGTCTTCGGCGAACGCCACGGTGACGAACTCCTTGACCGAGGTGGCTTCGGTCTTCCTCTTGCGCTTGTGGGGCATCACAGGTCTCCCTATTCGGTACAAAAACTCGTCCGGGTGACGGTTCCGTGCCGCCTACATCGTCCGCCGGGACGGCCGGATTAATCGAAAAGGGGGCAAAAGCACCGCCCCGGGACGGCCCTGTGGGGCGCACGGGGTGGACGTAGGGCCTTTTGGGGTTATACGCCTTGTACATGCAGGATTTTGGCGTTTAGGTCCCATTTTTTTGTTGCAAAGTCTCCGAAAGACTATCACAATGCCGCCGACATGGTGGACCGGCGCCCCGACGCCGGCGGTTATTGGAACTTCTGCTGCATGGAGGTGATCGAGATGGCTAAGAGGGCCGCGAAGAAGAGAACCGCCAGGAAGGGCGCGGCTAAGGAGCCGCTGGTCGTGGCCAGCAAGGCGAAGAACTACATCCGCAGCAAGGGCCTGATGTGCTCGTCGGAGGCGGTGGGGGCCTTGAGCGACGAGGTATACAGGCTGCTGGACGCCGCCCTGCAGCGCACCCAAGCTAACCGTCGCAGCACCGTCAAACCGCAAGATCTGTAGGTGTCGGCCGGGTTCCCGCCGCGGTGGGCGACGGAGAGGCGACGGATCAAGCCGTTTCATATTGTGGAGCGGCTTGGTGTCTTGATGGTCAGGACCGATGATGTATGGCGGAAAGTGGAATGAATCCCCTTAAAACGGCTAAGGTAGAGAGGGCTTCGTGCCGATATCGCCCCCCGACAGGAGCCTTTGAGCGCTTC
>DSDH01000086.1 GCA_011055475.1 Phycisphaerales bacterium
CGGCTCGAAGCGCAGGCCCAAGCGGCCATCGCGGCGGTCAAGGCCCAGGCCGATCAGGCGGTGGGCGCGATCATCTCGGCGGGGCATCAGGTCTCGGCGGCCTTGGAGCGTGCGGCGTCGTATCGGCCCGTGACCTCGGCGTCGCCGGAGAGTCGGTACGGCACGAAGCGCCGCTGCTATCGCCTGCGCGGGCTGGTTTGAACCCGCTCTGAGCGCCCGCTCACATACTCCCCGGGTCCCTCGCGCGCCGGGCACATTCCGCTAGTCTCCTTCTAGCACTGATCTTACGTTCTGGTAACATGGATCGCGTATGGTAAGGATCGGACCCGACGGGGGGCCTTCGGAAAGGAAACGCCCATGAGCGGCAAGACGATCCTGGTCGTCGAGGATGAGGAAGACGTCCTCGAACTGTTGCGGTACAACCTGGACAAGAATGGCTTTGCCGTGGAAACGGCGACCAGCGGCGAGGAGGCGATGGACAAGGCCCGGCGGATGCACCCGGACCTGATCCTGCTGGATATCATGCTGCCGGGGCTGGACGGCTTGGACGTGTGCAAGGTGCTCAAGCGGCACGCCGATACCGAGCGTATCCCCATCGTCATGGTGACCGCCAAGGGGGACGAGGCGGATATCGTCGCGGGCCTGGAGGTGGGCGCGGACGATTACATTACCAAGCCTTTCAGTCCGCGGGTTCTGGTTGCGCGGGTCAAGGCGGTGCTGCGTCGACCCGCACGGTCCGCGCCCCCGGCGGACGCCGAGGCCCGGGTCGTGCGTGCCCACGGGGTGGAGATCGATCCGAACCGTCACCGCGTGACGATCAAGGGCAAACCCGTGGATCTGACCAGCACGGAGTTTCGCTTGTTGCACTTCCTGGCCTCACGGCCGGGATGGGTGTTCACCCGCTACCAGATCGTGGATGCCGTTCACGGGCAGGACTATCCGGTCACGGACCGTTCGGTGGACGTGCAGATCGTGGGGTTGCGCAAGAAGCTGGGGACGGCGGGCAAGCTGATCGAAACGGTTCGGGGCGTGGGGTACCGATTCAAGGACGTGGACTAGACCTCAGCGGGGGCAGGCGACCGATGCGTCGGGCTCGATTACTCTGGCAACTGTATGCCTCCTACCTGGCGATCACGCTGCTGTCGCTGGCGGCGGTGACGATGTACGCCTCGGCCTCGCTTCGGCGGGCGTACCTGGAGCAGGCCGAGGTGGAACTGCAGGAGCGGGCGGCCCTTATGCGACACCAGTTGTCGCGAATATACCACGAGCAAGGAGCCGACGCCCTGGATCGACTTGTCAAGGAATTGGCCGGGGCGCGGGAGACCCGGATCACCGTGATCCTGCCGTCGGGCACGGTGGTGGCGGATTCGGAAGAGAACCCCGCCGACATGAAGGATCACTCGAACCGCCCCGAGATCGTCCAGGCCCTCAAAGGAAGCGCCGGTTCGGACATGCGGATCAGCCCTACGCTCAGAATCCGCATGATCTATACGGCGATTCCAATGACGGAGAACGGGCAGGTCTGGGCGGTGTTGCGGACGGCGGTTCCTCTGGCCTCGTTGGATCGTGTCCTGCATGGGATCTACCGTCGGATCGTCCTGGGGGGCGTGCTGGTGGCCGTGGTGGCGGCCGGGCTGAGCCTGGCGGCGGCGCGGCGGATCACCCGTCCCCTGGAGGAGATTAAGCAGGGAGCCCAGCGGTTCGCCCGCGGCGATCTACGGCACAAGCTTCCGATTTTCGACTCGGAGGAGTTCGGCTCGCTGGCCGAGGCGATGAACCAGATGGCCCGTCATCTGGACGAGCGGATTCGGGCGACGGTGGCCCAGCGGAATGAGCAACAGGCGGTCTTGAGCAGCATGGTGGAGGGCGTACTGGCGGTGGACCCCGATCTTCGGCTGATCAGCCTCAACGAGACGGCCTGTGAGTTTCTGGGTATCCCCGCCGGTGACGTGCAAGGGCAGGGACTGCGCGAGGTCGTGCGTAATACCGACCTGGTCCGCTTCGTCGAGCAGGTGCTGCAAAGCAGCGGCCCGGTGGATGGGCGGTTCGTGCTGCACGGGGAGTTTCGCGAACGGCACATCCAGACGCGGGGGGCGGCGCTGCGGGATGAACAGGGGCGGCGGATGGGGGCGGTTGTCGTCCTGAATGACGTTACCACGCTGTACCGCCTGGAGAATATCCGCAAGGACTTCGTGGCCAACGTCTCGCACGAGCTCAAGACGCCGATCACGTCGATCAAGGGGTTCATCGAGACGCTGCTCGACGGCGCCATCGACAGTCCCACCGATGCGCGACGGTTTCTGGAGATCGTTGCGCGGCAGGCCCGTCGGCTCAACGCCATCGTGGAGGATCTGTTGACGCTGTCGAAGATCGAGCAGCAGACCGACGAGGCCCGGGTCGAGCGGCAGGAGGCCGCGTTGCGGCCGACGATTGTCGCGGCCGTCCAATTGTGCGAGATCAAGGCCGCGGACAAGGACGTTCGCGTGGAGATCGATTGCGAGCCGACGATCCACGGCCGGCTCAACCCGCCGCTGCTGGAGCAGGCGGTGGTCAACCTCATTGACAATGCCATTAAGTACAGCGAGCGCGGCGGCGACGTGCGGGTGGAGGTCAAGGACGCCGGCAGCCGGATCGTGATCCGGGTGATCGATCACGGCTGCGGGATTGAGAGCCGTTATCTGCCGCGGTTGTTCGAGCGATTCTACCGCGTGGACAAGGCCCGCAGCCGCAAGCTGGGGGGCACGGGCCTGGGGCTGGCGATCGTCAAGCACATCGCGCAGGCGCACGGCGGCTGGGCGTCGGTGGAGAGTGCTCCCGGTCGCGGCAGCACGTTCACCATTCACCTGCCCAAGACCGACCCCCGGGGGCCACGTTCCGCGTCGACCAACACGGCCTGAGCGGACGGCTCGCCGGAGGTGTTCACGTCGCATGTCCCTTGGGAAATGCCCGTCCTCATGGTATACTCGGGGAAAACGTGAGGTGATCGATGCGCAGTCGGATTTGTTATGTTGTGGTGCTGATGAGTCTGTGTGGGGTCCCGGTCCTGGCGTGGTCGGGGGCCAACGCCAACATGGTCTGTCAAGGGCGAGACCTGCCGGCGGACCTGGCCCAAGCCGAGGTCCTCTGGGAGAAGCGTCTGGGCACCCACCAGTACACCATTCCGACCGTGGAGGGCGATCGCCTCTACATCGGGGTCAATGACCTGGGGTTGGAGCATCCGGCCGTCAAGCGGACCAAAGGCGGCATCCTGATGTGTCTGGACCGGACCACGGGCGACATGATCTGGCAGTTGCCGATTCCGCGGCTGGTCGAGGGCAACACGCCGCCGTTCCATTTCGGCCAGTGGCAAAGCGGGTTGTGCTCCTCGCCGGTGATCGACGGCAAGGTCCTGTACATCGTCAGTCCGCGAGGGGAGGTCTTGTGCGTGGACCAACAGGGCCAGGCCGACGGTAACGATGGGCCGTTCATGGACGAGGCGGCATACATGCAGGTCCAGACGGCCGACTATCGTCTGACCGAGCAGGACGGTGACATCGTGTGGCGGTTCGACATGCTCAGCGGCTGCGACGCCGTGCCCCATGATACGTGTGCCAGTACGGTCCTGCTGCATGGCGATTACGTCTACGTGTGTACGGGCAACGGTGTGGACAACACGCATGACAAGGTCGTGCATCCGGAGGCGCCGAGCCTGATCGTGCTGGATAAGAAGACGGGTCGGCTGGTCGCCCGGGACGGCGAGAAGATCGGACATCGGCTTTTTCACGGCCAATGGTCGAGTCCGGCCCTGGCGCGAGCGGGCGGACGCGAGCTGATCCTGTTGGGCGCCGGCGACGGCATTCTCTACGCCTTCGAGCCGATTACCCAAGCCGAGCCTGATGTGCAGACGCTGCGTTGTGTGTGGCGGGCGGACTGCAACCCGCGTTATCTGCGGTTCGATGAGCAGGGCGAGCCGCTGCGGTACTCGGGCTTTCGCGACAAGTATCCCAAGGGTCCCAGTCCCATCATCGGGACGCCGGTAGAAGAGGGTGGCAGGATCTACGTCACCGTCGGCCAGAGCCCGATCTGCGGGCCCGGCGAGGGGGCCCTGAGTTGTATCGACACGGCCACGGGCCGGGTGCTGTGGGTTTACCGGGACATCGGGCGCAGCCTGGCGACGGTCTCCATCTCACAGGGGCTGCTGTACGTGGCCGATTTCAGCGGATTCGTGCATTGTCTGGACGCGGAAACGGGGCGGGCCTTCTGGACGCACCGAATGGACGCCGGCGCCTGGGCCGCCTCGACAATGGTGGCCGACGGCAAGGTTTACGCGGCCGATGAACGGAACATCCTGTGGATCCTTGCCGCCGGGCCGGAAAAGCGCCTGCTGAGCCGCAATCGCATGGACTCGGCCCCGGTCACCTGCCTGGCGGTCGAGGATGTCCTGTATGTGCCCACGCAGCGGAGCCTGATCGCCTACCGCACGCCCCGCTGAGCCTGCGGCCGCATCGTTCATCCACTTCTAACGACACTCTCACCAGTTGCTCGTCAACGAAAACTATGCTTCCGGCCGCGGAGAGGGTCCGGGATCGGCCCGGACCGGACCGAGACGGTGCGTTGCATGGTAAGGAGCTACCAGGATGAGAAAGACCCTTATATTTGCCTTGGCCCTGGTCCCGGCGATTGTGCTTGTGGGGCAGGCCCGGGCCGATGAGGTCGGTGATCTCAAGAAGGAGGTGGAGCGGCAGTATGACGTGCTGCTGAAGATGCAGGCCAAGCTGCTCGAGCTGGAAGAGGGCCAGAAGAAGAACAGCGCGGCCATCGCCGAAGCCCCGACGGCGGCGCCCGCGCCGGGGTCTCTGGCTGAGAAACTGCAATGGGTGGAGAAGCTGCGGATCAGCGGGGACTTTCGGTATCGGCATGAGAACCAGGATTTCGACACGCGGTCGGATGAGCGGGATCGTCATCGTATTCGGGCGCGGATCAAGCTCGAAGCCGATGTCGCCGATGAATGGTCTCTGATCTTCCGATTGGCCAGCGGCAGCAGCGACTCCCCGACGTCGACCAATCAGACGCTGGGCGAATCCGGATCCGGGGACGGGTTCAGCAGCAAGGATATCTGGCTGGACCTGGCCTACGCGGACTGGCACCCCCTCGATGGGCTCAACGTGATGTTCGGCAAGATGGACAACCCGTTTTACGCCGTGGGCAAGCATCAGCTCATTTGGGACGGCGACGTCACCCCGGAGGGCATTGCGGCCGGTTATGCCTTTGCCCTCTCCGAAGCCACCTCGGCCCAGGTGACGGGCGGCGGGTTCTGGCTTGAGGAGAACAGCTCGGGCAGTGACGCGGCGGTGTGGGGCGTTCAGGGCATGCTCAAGCACAAGCTCGACGACGGCAGCCACATCGCCGGCGGGGCGAGCTACTATGACTTCGTGCGGCTGGAGGGCAACGCCTTCTCCAACCTCAGCCAGAAGGGCAACACCTGGACCGGCGGCCTGTACGCCTACGACTACAACATCCTGGAGGCGTTCGGCGAGTACGGTTTCAAGATCGGTGATATGCCCTTTGGGATATACGGCACGCATATCACGAATACGGCGGGCGGGGCCGATGAAGATCGGGCCTGGGCTCTCGGATGTACGGTCAACAAGGCCAAAAACCCCGGTTCCTGGCAGTTCGGATATGAGTATCGCGACGTCGAGGCCGACGCCGTTGTCGCCGGGCTGAGCGATTCGGACTTCATCGACGGGGGGACGGGAGGCAAGGGTCACAGATTCAGCCTGGCTTACCAATTGACCAAGAACATTCAGGCCGGTCTGACGTATTTCATGGCCGAAAGGCATGACAACCGTATCACGGGTTATGACGGACAGGACATGAACCTGTTTCAGGGCGACATCGTAATCAAGTTCTGACGACGCGGAGAGTTCGGCAATCCTCCTCATCCTTGTCGGGTCGACCAGCCTGACAGAGGGGGCGGCGCAAGCAAGCGCCGCCCCCTGCTTTTTGCGCCGAAGAGGCCCGCTCAGGGCGTTTTTCCCCTGCCCACGCAACCGCACGGGGTCCGTGACAGGGGTAACTTGCCTCTGCGCGGCTATAATGCGAACGTATCGGACCTGGACGATCGCATTCTAACACAACTCTAACTTTACTCCAACCCGCACCGAATATAGGGTTCGAGTCCCGGGGTTCGTGGTCGCTCGGCAGGGCCAACTCGGTGTGTTTTGTCTTTTTCTGAATCGGTTGAGAAGGTGGTTTATCCGCACGCAATCGACGGACCTCAGAAGTCCGGAAATGGGCTGGACGATTCGGGCAGGATGGTTGACTCTTCTGCGGGAGATGCAGACCAGTGGACATGTTTTTCAACATCATCGGCGGGTTGGCGCTATTTTTGTTCGGCATGGGCCTGTTGTCGGACGGTCTGAAGAAGGCCGCGGGCCAGAAGCTGCGACAGCTTCTCGAATCAATGACCAGCAATCCCCTGATGGGCTTCGGCGTGGGAATCGCGGTCACGGCGCTGGTGCAGAGCAGCTCGGCGACGACCGTGATGGTGATCGGCCTGGTGAACGCGGGGCTGATGACGCTGCGGCAGGCGATCTACGTGATCATCGGGACCAACGTGGGGACGACGGCCACGGCCTGGATCGTGTCGCTGACGAGCTTCGAGTTCAAGATCTCGCACTATGCGCTGCCGATCATCGCATTGGGACTGGCGCTGGATCTCATCGGCAAGAGTCGGCGGGTCAAGAGCGCCGGGCAGATTCTCCTGGGCTTCGGCATTCTGTTCATCGGCATCGGCTATATGAAGGACGCCTTCAGCGGTCTGGAGGGCAATCCGAATGTGACCGCTTGGCTGGAGCGGCTGGCGGATCGCCCGATCCTGGCGATGCTGGGCGGGATGGCAGTGACCGTTCTCGTGCAGAGTAGTTCGGCCTCGATCGCCATGGTGCAGAGCCTGGCCGGCAGCGGGGCCTTCGGCACGGAGTGGGAGAACGCCCTGAACGTGGCGATTCCGTTCGTGCTGGGGGCCAACATCGGCACCACGATC